>JANPHO010000405.1:0-23083 GCA_031424515.1 Saprospiraceae bacterium | reverse complement strand
CAATTGCATATCAATTGATAATCAATTATTTGAAAAGGCTGTTAACAATTAGGGAAGAATAGAGTCGGTTTTGGAAAATTCAAATGATTCTCCTTAGCGTAGCGCCCAATTTTCTAATAAAATGATGAAGATGTATTGCTTCTACTTCTTACACTGGGCATTTTAAAAGTGAATGACATTTCTGCGTTTTGTAAAGATATGAAACAACTCTTGAAATTAGACTTTTTTAAAGCACTTATGAGCTGTTTTAATTCATATTTATAGTCATTCAAAATAACTGCATACATATTAAGTGTCACCTTATTATTAGATTCAGAAACTTGATTCCGTCACATAAAAATGCCGAAATTACAGGCAATTTAAATTTTAATTTTATTTTAAATAATAAAATTTAATTTTACATTTTCAGGAATAACGTATTTTTTGTTTTAAAATTATTTAATAGCAGCTTCACAGGTGGACATTAGCAAAAAAGGGAGTTATTTTCGCAAATAAACTAAGAAATGGGTAAGCTACAACTTATTTTTATGCAGTTTGGCTAAAATTAAACCCTACTTGTTTAAGATATTAAGTTAAATTCTCAAAATATCTAAAGAAAAACACTAAAAACCAAATAAAATGACTATTCAACAGGACTTTAATCGAGAACGCATGAAAGGAAATAAGTTATTTGAGAGCTACAATGTTAGTACAAAGTTTTGGGATGAAATGCATACTGAGGGGACTACAAGAAGCCATTACGCCGCAGTTGCAAAAGGAATTAGCGCATTGGATTTAGGCGATTTGATGCGAAAAGAGCAGCTCGCCCAAGAGCTATTTATGAATCAAGGCATTACTTTTACTGTTTACTTTGAAAATGAAGGTATTGAGCGCATTTTCCCTTTCGACATCATTCCACGTATAGTTGTTGCCAGTGAATGGGCGCATATTGAGGCAGGTGTCAAACAGCGTTTGAAAGCCTTAAATATGTTTTTAAATGATATTTACCACGAACAAAATATCGTCAAAGAAGGCATTGTGCCCGCTGATTTGGTGGTGTCCTGTCCCCATTTTACGCGCGAAGTTTTTGGTATCAATGTGCCACACGATATATATGTACACATTGCGGGAATTGATTTAATTCGTGATTCGGATGGCACGTATTATGTGCTTGAGGACAATCTTCGCACCCCTTCGGGAGTGAGTTATATGCTCGAAAATCGTGAAATCACCAAACGGCTTTTTCCGGATTTGCTTTCAGAAAGTAAGGTTCGTCAAGTAGCGCAATATCCGCTGCTTTTGCATGGCATTTTGCGTTCTTTAGCACCCAGTCAAATATCGAATCCGAATATAGCTTTACTGACACCCGGTATATATAACTCGGCTTATTATGAGCATACTTTTTTAGCTCGTTATATGGGCGTCGAGCTTGTGGAAGGGCGTGACCTCTTTGTAAGAGACCACAAAGTATTCATGAAAACGACCCGAGGTCCCCGCCAAGTAGATGTCTTGTATCGCCGATTGGATGATGAATACCTCGACCCTTTGGTCTTCAAACCAGATAGCGTACTGGGCGTTCCAGGCTTGATGTCAGCATATCGAAAAGGGAATATCGCTATTGTCAACGCAGTAGGCAACGGCGTTGCTGATGATAAAGCCATATATGCCTACGTACCAGACATGATAAAATACTACCTCAACGAAGAACCTATACTTGCATCCGTCCCTACTTTCCGACTACAAGACCCCGCTACGCGTGAGCATGTTTTTAAAAATATGCATAAAATGGTGGTCAAACGCACCAATGACTCGGGTGGCTACGGTATGCTGATGGGCAATAAAGCCACGGAAGAAGAAATGGATAAAATGAAGGAAGATATTTTAAAAGACCCGCGCTCTTTTATTGCGCAACCTATTATCAGCCTTTCTACTGTACCTTGCTTGATTGATGGCAGATTGCAACCACGCCATATCGACCTCCGACCTTATGCACTTTGTGGACCCAACGGCATCGAAATTGTTCCCGGAGGGCTTACGCGGGTGGCTCTTACTGAGGGGTCGCTTGTGGTCAACTCAAGTCAAGGTGGTGGTTCAAAAGATACTTGGATTGTGGAGGACTAATAGATGGGTGATAGGTGATGGGTGATACAGCAATTCCGAGTATAGAAATTTTAGACTAAATTTAAACAGATACCCCCCTCAGTATAAATGCCATTTTAAGCAAAAAAGAGCACTTTATTATAAATTTTTAATTTGAAAACAAGTAAAAATAGGCATAAAATGCCTTAAAAAATTCATGTGCGAAATTGCTGGGGAAATTATTTTTCGAGCGTTACTAAACCAATTATATTTCACTTTCAATATAGATAAAATGCTCAGTAGAATTGCGGATTCATTGTATTGGATGACACGCTATGTGGAGCGTGCGGATGGTATTTTGCGAATGTTGCGCATTAATTTTATTACCTCTTTAGATAGGGGAAATGATTTTAGTTGGCATCCTGTTTTAAAAATTTTCACTTATTTGGATGATGAAACAATTGATAAAATGGCTCTGAATGGCGATGATGTCTTGCGTTTTATGATTTTAAATAAAGATAATCCTAATTCCATTCGCAATATTGTGGGTCATGCTCGTGAAAATGCGCGGGGGATGCAAGACCACGTCACTAAAGAAGTGTGGGAATGTCTTAATACTTTTTACCATAAAGTCAATAATAATGATGTAGAAAAAGCCATTCAAAGAGATGAGCAAATCACCGTTTTGGGTGATTTGATTGATAATTGCTTGCTTTTTATCGGCGTTTCCGAGATGACTATGCCGCGTGGGCAAGGTTGGAATTATATGAATTTAGGTAAATTTATTGAACGCGGTTTGCAAACGGTGGATATTCTTGATGTTCGATTCAGCAATATTGATTATGACCTCAATAATCCAGCGGATATACCTTATTGGCGCAATTTATTGCTTTCACTATCGGGATATGAATTGTATTTAAAACGGTATCGAGGTGGTTTGCAAAGCAGAAATGTTGCGGATTTAGCGATTATGACAACTGAGTTTCCCCGTTCCGTACTCTATTGCGTCATCCGATTGGATAGGGTCATTAGAGGTATGTCTAATGAAAATTTAGAAGCGACCCCTCAGTTACAAAAGATAATTGGACGGCTACGCAGCAAAGTAGAATATGCTGATATTGATTCCATCTCAGAAATGGGTTTACATGCCTTTTTATCAGATGTAAAGGTAGAACTATTCAATTTCAGTAAAACTTTAAGTACAACCTATTTTTCTTATAATTAATCAGTATCCGTATAGCTGACAATCGTAGGAAGATTCATAATCTTCCTACGATTTCAATTCATCTTACTTAAGCACATCTTATATAAGATATTCATTTTCAATATTTTACACAACCCGAAAATCATTAAACCAAATAATACAACAAAAACTCAAGACACAAAAACACCTACCCGACGCCCAAATATCTATCTTTGACCTTAAAGATAATTTCACACTTTGAGCAATAACTGAACTATGCCCGTTTTTAAAATACACCATATCACAAAATATATCTACGACCGACCCGTCAGAGAAAGTGCTAATCAGATTAAAATCTATCCTTTTAGTCATTATGGACAAGAAACCGTGAGCCATGATTTGAACATAACAAGCGACCCCAATATCAATGGATTCACTGATTATTTTGGCAATAAAGTAGGCTGGTTTATGGTCAACGAGCCGCATAAAGAACTCATTATTGATAGCCAATTGGTTATCAAAACAGCACAATCCGTGGCCAATCCCGTTTTATTATCGACCACAACTGAATGGACTGAAATAAAAAGTGCTACAAATATTGATATTCAATTGCTCGACTTTGCCAAACCCGAGCCACTGAAATCACAAAAAGCGATAAACGATATAATTGATATTTTACGACCCGATTCGGACACGCCCGCTTTGTTCGTACAACGTTGCTCTGAGTATATTTTCAATAATTTTCAATATAAAAAAGGCATAACCAGTGTTGAAACCACTGTGGATGAAATACTGGAGCATAAATCAGGTGTTTGTCAAGATTTTGCCCACGTTTTACTTGAAATGTTGCGTTCTGAAAGTATTCCAGCGCGTTACGTAAGCGGTTATATTTGCCCCAATAGCGATGGCGTGCGCGGTGCAGGGGCTACTCACGCATGGGTGGAAGTGTGGTTGCCATCCTCTGGTTGGGTAGGCATTGACCCTACCAATAATACTTGGGTATCCAATCTGCACGTTTGTCTTGCTGTGGGTCGTCATTTTAATGATTGTAGCCCCGTAAAAGGTACTTTCAAAGGCCCCGCTCGTCAAGAGCTTTCGGTTTATGTATCGGTTGGGTTCGAGGATGGAACAACCTATGAGGATAATAATTTGGTACAGATGTCAAAAGAGCCTACAAAAAATATCCCAATTGCAGATTTAATTGGTATGCAACAATAAGTACTTTTTAAAATCACAAAAGCCTCAAAGAGACACGGCGAATGAAACTTTATGACCCTTAATGGCCTTTGTGGTTTCAATAATTTTAACATAAATAATATCAATTTTAAAGCAACCGTTCTACATTCTCACCTGTCTTTTTGTTTAGATGAAAAGCATTTCCATTCATCGAAAATGGCAACATTCCATAAAAAAAAACGTTATATTTGTGTTGAAACCTTTTTTATTTAAGATGACCGATTTTAAATAAATCACACTTGGAATTGAGGATATTCATGGAAATTTTAAGGAAATTAAAGATATAATGAAAGACAACTATCAATTACTGATTACGAAACTCGACGAATTTATCCGTAAATATTATATCAATCAAGCCATTAGAGGCAGTTTGTACTCTACGGGCTTGATTCTCGCCTTGTTTTTAGGATTAAATTTCGCTGAAAACTATTTTTATTTTACCCCCTCAGTAAAAACGCCTTTGTTTTGGGGTTTTGTGGGTGTGAGTGCCGTTGCCTTAGCGATTTGGGTTGCGATGCCTTTGCTGCATTATTTCCGTTTGGGTTCGGTGATTAGCCATGAGCAAGCGGCGACTATTGTAGGCGACCATTTCACAAATGTAAAAGACAAATTACTGAATATTTTACAGTTGCGTAAGCAAGCAGATTCTGTAGAAAATAGGGATTTGATATTGGCTTCCATCAATCAAAAATCGGAGGAGATTAAGCCAATTCCTTTCAAAGCAGCGATTGATTTGCAGAAGAACAGAAAGTATTTAAAATATGCTTTACCGCCGCTTTTATTGCTGCTTTTCATGCTTTTTGCGGCACCCAGCTTGATTAAAAATGCCACTTCTCGCCTTTTAAATTATAATAAAGAGTTTGAAAAAGACGCTCCTTTTCATTTTAATATCGATAAAACCAACTTAAAAGTCGTTCAATTTCAAGACTATGATTTAAGTGTAAAAGTGGATGGAGATGTGTTGCCCAATGAAGTTTTCATTGATGTGAACGGCTATCAGTACCGTCTTGTGAAAGAAGATGCGACAACTTTCAGCTATAAATTCCCGAATGTTCAGCAGGATATTCCTTTTAAAATATACAGCGGTCCCGTCAATACCCCTCAGTATGAGCTTGAAGTTTTGAAAAAACCTAACATTGCGGGCTTTGATGTGAAATTGGATTATCCTGAATACGTGGGTAGAGCCGATGAATTGGTGAGCAATCAAGGCGATTTGATAGTGCCTGCTGGTACGGTGGTTTCATGGGTTTTAAATGCAGAAAATACGGACGATATTAAAGTATCTTTCATGGGTGGCAATCCACAATCCATTGTCCGTCAAGGAGATACACGTTTCACTTTTAGTAAAAAAATGATGGCTGATGAGCCTTATAAACTATTGATTTCCAATGCTTTTTTACCAAAAGCGGATTCAGTATCGTATTCAGTGACGGTTGTTCCCGATTTATACCCTACCATTAACGTTGAAAAATTTGATGATAGTTTGAATAAAAAACGCGTCTATTTCGTCGGCGATGCGGGCGATGATTATGGCTTACGCAATCTCAGTTTTAATTATCAGATAAAAAGTAATAACGGTCAGCAAGGACAACTTCAGCGCGTCGCTTTGGCGAATCCGACGAATAAAAATGTGCAATATCAGCATACTTTTAATACCGAAGATTTGAACTTAAAAGCGGGTGATGAGGTATCCTATTATTTTGAGGTTTTTGATAATGATGCCGTCAATGGTTCAAAATCAGCGAAAACGAATGTCATGGTTTTCACAGTCCCTACTGTGGAGCAAGTGGAAAAACAGATTGCTAAAAACAACGATGAAATAAAAGACGAGCTTAAAAAAGCCGCAAAAGAAACGAAGAAAATACAGGAAGACCTCCAGAAGTTGCGTGAAAAAATGCTTCAACAAAAGGATATTGATTGGCAAATGAAGAAAGAAGTTGAAAAGCTGACGCAGCGCCAACAGGAATTAGAGAAGCAAATTCAAGAGGCTAAAGAGAATTTTGAGGAAAATCAGAAGAAAGAGCAAGAGCTGAATAAGCAGGATGAAGAGTTGATGAAAAAGCAAGAGCAACTTGAAAAGATGTTTGAGGAATTGCAAAATCCTGAAATGAAAGAACTCTTGAAGCAGATAGAAGAGATGATGCAGAAAATGGAGAAAGATCAGGCTCTTGATAAAATGGAGGAGATTAAATTCACCAACGAGGAGATGGAGAAAAACCTCGACAGATTGCAGGAAATGTACAAGCAAATGGAAGTAGAAACCATGGTGCAAGACCAGATTGACAAATTGGAAGAATTGGCGAAAAAAGAGGACGAATTGAGCCAAGATACTGAGGGGGATAAAAAAAGCCAAGAAGACCTCAAGAAAGAACAGGAAGAACTTAATAAAGCGTTTGATAAATTAGAGGAAAAGCAAGACGAACTCGAAAAGAAAAATGAGGAATTGAAACGTCCTGAAAAGATACCTGATACCAAAGAAGAGGATAAGGAAATCAAGAAGGATATGAAAGAGAGTAAAGAAAACCTTGAACAAAAGCAAAATCAAGGGGCTTCTAAAAAGCAAAAGTCGGCTTCAAGTAAAATGAAGAACAAGGCTAATAAAATGAAAATGGCGCAACAGCAAGGCGAGCAAGACCAATTGCAAGAAGATTTGAAAGCCATTCGTCAATTATTAGAAAACCTCGTGACGCTATCTTTTGACCAAGAGCAAGTGATGAAAGACTTTGGCGCAGCAACTGAAAATACGCCTCGCTATGTCAAACTTGTTCAGCAGCAAAAGAAATTGCAGGGTGATTTTGGCTTGATTGAGGATTCATTGCAGGCTTTAGCGCAACGCCAAGCGGCTATCCAAACGTTTGTGATTGAAAAAGTAACGGATATTAAGCAAAATATGTCGCAATCGCTTGATAAACTGGAAGACCGTAAAAAGTTTGAAGGTCAGGATTGGCAGCAACGCACCATGAAAAATGTGAATGATTTGGCTTTAATGCTTTCTGAATCCATGAATCAAATGCAGCAGCAAATGAGCGAATCTCCTGGCAAAGGAAAGGACTCAAAACCTGGACAAAATAAAGGGAAAGGTGGCAAAGGCGGTCAAGAAGGTAAAGGAGGCGAACCCAAAGACAAAATGGGCGAAGGTCAAAAAAGTGTGAATGAATCGCTCAAAAAAATGAAAGAGCGCATGCAAGGCATGGGCAAAGGCGAGCAATCAAAAGAGTTTGCTAAAATGGCAGCTCAACAAGCGGCTATGCGTGAAGCTTTGAAAAAGAAACAAAAAGAGCTTCAAGAACGGGGCAAAGGTGATAAAGGGCTTCAAGATATTATTGATGGTATGGAAAAAACAGAAACGGAATTGGTCAATAAAAAATTGAACAACGAAACCATCAAGCGCAATGAAGATATTTTGACCCGCTTACTCGAATCCGAAAAAGCGGAGCGCGAGCGCAAAGAAGATGAGCAACGCAAAGCCAGTACCGCCAAAGAGCAACAAAATCAAATGCCACCCGCTTTGCAAGAGTATATCAAAAAGCGGCAAGCAGAAGTAGAGCAATATCAAAAAGTGTCACCCACTCTGAAACCATATTATAAACAATTGGTGGAAGATTATTTCAAATCCTTGAAAGGGGGTAAATAAATAAAAAACTCTAAGGTGAAAGCCTTAGAGTTTTTTTTTATGGTTATCGGTGAGTCGCCATTTAGCTGTGAAAGAGAGTATTCATTAAACTGTGTCAAATAGAGAAAAAGGAATAACTTTAACTATAAATGACAAAAGAAATGGAAACAAATAAGACATTTGATTTTGCCTCTTTTAAGGAAGAAGCGATGAAAGACCTGGTCTCAGGTAAACCGATGATGGGTGAAGGCGGGATATTTACGCCCTTATTAAAACACTTTTTAGAAGCGACCTTACAAGGCGAGCTGGACAAACATTTGGGAGCGGAAAAAGCGACCGTCAAAGGGAATCGGCGCAACGGACTGTCGAAGAAAGAAGTGCGGAGCAGTATGGGGAAATTCGAGTTGGAAACACCTCGAGATAGGCATAGTACGTATGAACCAGAAATAGTCCCTAAGCGTCAAGTAGTTTTAACGGAGCAGTTAGAAGATAAAATCATCTCGATGTACGGTCGTGGGATGAGCTATTCAGATATAGCTGGTCATTTGCAAGAATTGTACGGTTATACGCTATCAGTTGGGGAGTTGAGTAGCATAACGGATCGGGTATTACCTGCTTTAAAAGCATGGCAAAATCGTCCTTTGTATAGTATATATGCAGTGTGTTGGTTGGATGCCATGTTTTATAAAGTTCGGGTAGATGGTAAGGTCACAACCCGAGTACTGTATAGTGTAATTGGCTTAAATTTACACGGCAAAAAGGAGGTTTTAGGGCTTTATTTATCAGAAAGTGAGGGCGCTAAGTTTTGGATGACGGTCTTAAATGACCTCAAATTAAGGGGTGTTGAAGACATTCTCTTTGCTTGTATGGATGGTTTGAAGGGTTTTCCAGAAGCTTTCCAAACCCTATTCCCTCAAACCTTAGTGCAATTGTGCATCGTTCATCAAATACGTTATGCTATGCGCCTCATTCCTGATAAAGATGCAAAGGAGTTTATGCAAGATCTCAAGGCCGTTTATCAAGCTCCCAATCTCCAAATTGCCGAAGATAATTTATTAATCTTGGAGGAAAAATGGGGTAAAATTTATCCCCAAGCGGTGGGTACTTGGACCAAGAATTGGGCTAACATGACCCCTTATTTTGACTTCTCACAGCCTTTAAGAAAAATGATTTACACGAATAATGCCATTGAATCTTATCATCGAAATATTCGAAAAATGACCAAATCTAAAGGAGCTTTCACTTCTGACAATGCGCTGCTCAAAGTCGCTTTTTTAGCTATTCAAAATATGGATAAAATTTGGCAGAAAACTTCTTTCAATTGGAAGGCTATTTTATCCGAATTATTGTTTACCTTTGAAAACAGAATTAACCTCAATCAGATTGAATTTTGACCTTGACACAGTTCCCTGAACACTCTCCTGTGAAAAATTTATACCCCTCAGTATAGCCTACTCTTGGTCAGAATCCAAAGAGCCAATAGCTATTTGACCCAAAGTATTACATACTAATAATGCTAATAAGATTGTGAACAGATTCCTCATAAACTGTAATTTTAAAATCGGTTTTGTTTAAAATTATGGTGTGTAATTTAATCTTTTTCACCCCTCATTATATATTATACATTGGCTGTAAATCTTCTAATCGAGCCTTTAGCTTTTCATAGTACGGCAACCATACCGCTAAACTGGGTCTCAAATTTAGCATACCATCGCAATAGGTTACTTTTCTATCAAAATCAGCATCATTACATAGTTTTGATATAATCAAACCTCTGAATAAATAATCTGCAAGCCCTCCTAAAACCCCGTTCCAATATTTTCCCTCCGCTTCCAATCGGTTCATCTCGGCTAATACGTTGGGTAGGTGGCTGTAATGCTCGGCAAATGGTAAGCCTGTGTTTTGGATATAATCTATAACCCAATCACCTAATTCCTTGATATCGGATTTATTGTAAATTGATACGACAGTATTTTTTTCGTTAGGTACCATTGTATGTTTATCGTGGAATGTCTCCAAATAATACTTATCTTTTTTTTTGAAGATAGCTAAATCATTATGTGGAAATCCTATTTCAAGTATAATATCTTCAATACTATTTATGGATACACTTATAGGTGAAAAAGATACACCCCCTCTATGGAAATTTAAAAAACAATAAATGACTTTGTCACTATCTTTTTTAATGAATCGAGGGTCTTGCCCTTTATCAATTAAAATAAATCCTAAACTATTGAAAATAGGATTTAGTAGTTCAAATAAAATTTTCCTAATTTCTAATAATTCCATTGTGCTATCTATTTTATAACAATTTTTGAATAATCTATTTTTTCAATATTTAAATTTATAGACTCCGAAGAGTTCCCATGATCACTAATTCGGAAGCATTGACTTGGCTTAATTTTAAGAGGGCCTTCGTTAGCATTTAATGTACCTGCTCGCGCATGGTTATAAGCCGTTGTTATTAGAATAGTGTTTAGTAAAATAAGTAGATAGTTTCTCATAATTTTTAAATAGTTTAGTTTTAGAATATCGGTTTTGTTATTGCAGCTTGGAGGGATACCCCTCAGTATTGAATATGTTTTAAGTTATTTAGGCATTTTAAAATTGAATATAAATGTCCCTGTGGTATTCAAAAATACCTTTAGATTTTCAAATTTCAACTTAAAAAAAAATAGCCTACCCCAAACGGGATAAGCTACTTTAAGCGTTTTTAAGTTATACGTTTTAGAGTAGATTTCTATACTACTCGCCCAAAAAGATAACTTATGTTTTTCATCCGAGATTTAAAATAAAATGAGATTTTCAATATGGCTTATTCACGATAAGCTTCTGATTATGGACTTTATTGCCGCATCGAGCCATCAATATATACATGCCTTCTCTGACATTATTGATGTCCAACTGGAATAAAGTAATATCTTTTGAAATGGGTTGTGTCGTTTCCATCACCCTTTTGCCTGTCATATCTATTAAGGTGAATTGTGCATCACCTTCAAAACCTGTTTCCAACTCTACATTAACCAATTCACTCGCAGGATTAGGTGATACGCGGAGTCTATCAGCAGGTTTTTCCTCTAATACGTTGGTCGTATTTTCACGTAAATAATCTTTATCAACCGCTTCTACGGATAGTTTATAGCATTGAGTAGCTGTGCTGCCACTATAAGGATATACTCTTACATAATAAAATCCAATTGGAGCGTTACTTAAAGTTATAAGTTCATCCAATCTATTATTCCTTGTTGAAGAACCGACCAATTGACGATTAGCATTATAAAGTCTTACATCATAATCGTAAGGCAAGTTGGTTAAGGCTATTTTAATATCTTTATTAGAGTCTGTATGTTTGAAAACGAAATAATCATTATCCGTTTTAGTGCTGATAAGCGCATTTAGCGTTGTATTATTAGGAATTAACTTAGCCGTTGTGAATGAATTATTCGACTCAAAAGCATCCGAACACGTTTCACTCGCAGTTAATGTGCTGAAAGTAAGCGTAGAAGAATATTCGCTATTTTTATCAGTGCACACAGATTTTATGCGACACTCATACGTTTTATCTGGCGTTAGGCTCGAAATAGCCAGTGTATTAGCATTATTGACATTTAAAATTGTCCAATTAGCTGTATTCGTAACTCTGTATTCAACGATATAATTGGTAACAGAAGGAGCAGAAGTCCAATTAATAGTAGCTGTTTTAGATAAAACATTTGAAACAGTCAAATTAGTAGGTACTAAACAAGTTTCACCCGGAGGAATCAAAGCATCGCTTGTTAACAAACTCGCTCTTGCTCCACCTGTGCTAAATAAAGCATGAATGCGTTGTTTTTGACCACTTGTGAACATATTCATGCAGGCATCATCGGTATAATCCATAAAATTCATGAACATATCACCCGTTTGTTGATTACCGCAGGTTTTATGTGGATAAGCCACGCAGCCGTAATTGGGACCTTCTTGCACTGGTGTATCCGCAATGGCATCATCTCCGCAATCGGTATCGCCCCACATATGACGCAAATTCAACCAATGTCCAATCTCGTGGGTAGCCGTACGACCTTGATTAAAAGGAGCAACTACATTTCCAATAGTTCCAAAATATCTATAATCAATCACAACACCATCCAAAGCAGTACCCGTACCCGGCAGCGTTGAATAACCTAAAATACCACTACCTACTGCACAAACATATATATTTAAGTATTTTGTAGCATCCCAAGGATTGACACCACCTTTATCCGCTATTTTAACCTCATCATTTTTACCCCAAGGCGTGCGGCGTGCTGATGGATAACGAACGATACCCGTTGTTGCTTTTCCATCGGGCGTGCGTTTTGCTAATTTAAATTCTATTCCACAATCTGCTGAAAATGCTTGAAATACTGAGGGGGTGCTATTGTAATCGCTGTTCAAGCGACGATAATCATTATTGAGTGCTTCTATTTGTGAAAAGACTTGTTTATCACTGATGTTTTCAATATTATTTGATGTCCGATAAACTATATGAATAACTACAGGAATAGTAATAGTACTGCTACGCGTATGCAATTGAGTATGGCTTGCGAATCTTTGGGTATGCTCTTCTATGGCTTGAATATTATCAAGAAGGTCAGGATTTTGTCTAACTTGCTCTGCGAGAACCTCCGTTGTAGCGCAAGTACGCTTTGGAGTTTGAGCATTTAGAGTATTAAATGCAGTCAAAAAAGCCAATAATATTGTAAGTTGGTTTCTAAAATGTAAGTATTGTATCATCCTTTGTAAGAAAAACTTTAAATTGTAAGATTCGATTCTGTATCGTTTGTTACAAATAAAAGTCCACAAGACATTACTTAACCACCCAAATCACGCAATTTGTGACATTCTATAGACCCTTTATCAAAATTTTGATTTATACGAATGGTTCTTTAATTAAAAAACTACATTATTATATTGATTGGCTAAGGTTTATAAATTTTAAAAAAATGTATTTCATTTTTAAAAAATCAATACACCATTTATTGATTAAAATAAATTATGTAAAATGAGTTGAAAACAAATAAGTTACACTCTTTTAAAATAAAACATAAGTAAAGGCATTTTAAAAATCGCCTAAATTGTGTGATAGAGTTTTGTTACTATTTTTAAAGTATTTTATCCTCTTTTATTTTTAATAATCTTTAGGAAACTAACCCGTTAAAAACTTCAAAAATTGTACTTTTGCCTCGGTTTTAATAACCATAGTCGTTTGGAATTGTCAAACATAAAA
Source organism: Saprospiraceae bacterium (assembly GCA_031424515.1). Classification (GTDB taxonomy): domain Bacteria; phylum Bacteroidota; class Bacteroidia; order Chitinophagales; family Saprospiraceae; genus JAAFJT01. The sequence goes on along the minus strand of JANPHO010000405.1, from coordinate 9,745 downwards.
TAAATAACAGAATGAATTTAAATTTTTCAGGTAAAAAAGTCCTCGTGCGTGTGGACTTCAATGTTCCCCTCGATAAAAAAACTTTGGCTATCACAGACGATACGCGTATGCGTGCCGCTGTGCGCACCATCAAAACCATCCTTGAACAAGGCGGTGCTGTCATATTGATGAGCCACTTGGATAGACCTCTCAAAAAGCTCAAAGAAGACGGCACTTTGGATGTCAATCGTTTTACGTTGAAGCATTTGGTGAAGCATTTAGGCGATTTATTGGGTTGCCCTATTCAATTTGCCAATGATTGCCTTGGTGAAGAAGCCGTTCAAAAATCAGCCGCTTTGAAACAGGGTGAAGTTTTATTGCTCGAAAACACTCGTTTTCATAAAGGAGAAGAAAAAGGCGATGTCGAAATGGCTCAAAAACTGGCTTCTCTCGGTGAAATATACGTGAATGATGCCTTCGGAACAGCCCACCGCGACCATGCTTCTACGGCTACAATGGCGCGCTTTTTTGATAAAGAGCACAAGACTTTCGGCTTTTTAATGCAAGCCGAAATAGACAATGCTGAAAAAGTATTAAACAATCCCGCGCGCCCTTACACCGCCATCATCGGTGGCGCCAAGGTGAGTGATAAAATTTTAATCATCGAAAAACTCGTTGAAATCGTTGATAATCTTATCATCGGCGGCGGCATGGCTTACACTTTTATGAAAGCAATGGGTGGCACTATCGGCAACTCACTTTGCGAAGACGACCGTCTTGAAACCGCGCTCACTCTTCTTGAAAGAGCAAAAGAAAAAGGCGTCAATATATTACTGCCCGTGGATTCACTCATTGCTGATAAATTCGATGCAGCAGCAAATACTCAAATAGTAGCAAGTAATAATGTTCCTGATGGTTGGATGGGCTTGGATATTGCTGAAAAAGCGCAAGATGAGTTTAAAAAGACTATTTTAGCGTCAAAAACCATCCTTTGGAATGGTCCAATGGGTGTATTTGAAATTGAAAAATTTGCGGGTGGAACAAAAGCCATTGCGCTTGCAGTAGCAGAAGCCACTCAAAATGGCGCATTTTCACTCGTTGGCGGTGGCGATTCAGTAGCCGCAGTTACCCAAATGGGTTTAGAAAACTCAGTGAGCTATGTCTCTACGGGCGGTGGTGCCATGTTGGAATTTCTTGAAGGAAAAGAACTACCAGGTATAGCCGCTATCAAACAATAGTTTTTGGTAAATACACCTCATTATAGACACTAAAAGTGAGCTACAAATCAATTTTGTGGCTCACTTTTATTTCAAAAACAACATATTCACCCGATGAAATTTAACTACCTAATACTCATATTTATAATCACTCATTCAGCCTCATCCATGAAAGCTGCGGTACTTTCCGACACTTTAAAAAATACACCCCCTCAGTATAAATACTCAGAATCCGCCCGAAAAGGTCGATTTTTCTTTTATTGGGGCTACAATCGGGCGGCTTTTTTAAAAAGTGATATACATTTTAAAGGTCCACACTACGATTTCACATTATTGGATGTAAAAGCCAAAGACCGTCCCACCGATTTCAATTTTGAGACCTATTTTGGACCCACTACCATATCCATACCTCAGTATAATTACCGCATTGGGTACTACTTTTCACCGCATTGGGGCGTTTCAATCGGCGTTGACCACATGAAATACGTCGTTAATTTTAATCAATCCGTTAAAATGACAGGATCGGTGGATACATTTGCGTCTCCGAAATACGCTGGAAACTACAACAACCAATCAGTAATACTCACCGAAGATTTCCTCCGCTATGAGCACACCGATGGGCTCAATCTCCTCAGTCTTGATGCCGAATATATACAGCCGCTTGCTAAAATGTGGCAAGGGCGACTGCGTTTGGCGGCACAAGCAGGTGGTGGCTTAGGACTTGTCGTTCCCCGCACCGATTCAAAAGTATTTGGGGATGGTTTAAACAATCATTTTCACTTAGCTGGCTGGTGTATCAATGCCAAAGCTGGTTTTAAATTGGATATTTTCAAACGTTTTTTCATCGAAACCCAAACTCGATTGGGCTATATCAACCTATCCGATATTTTACTACACAATGAACAACCCCAAAGAGCCCAGCAAAGTATTCTGTTCGGGCAAGTCTTTGTAGTAGCAGGTGTTTATTTTTAAAAGGCAATAAAAGCGGATTTAAATACGATTTAAATAAAAAACATAATAATCTTGAATTCTCATGGGTTCCTCATAAGTTTTATTATTTTTGAAAAAATTATCAATTCAAAAAATTTCAAAACTGAGCACTTAATCGTCTATCATTAACTTAATTAAACAACTAAAATCCAATTTCAATGAACCCTTTATTCGGCATAGACCTTGGCGGCACTAAAGTAGAAGGTGTCGTAATAAAATCCAAAGATGACCCCTCAGTATTAGCCCGTTTCAGAGTACCCACTGAGCAAGAAGGCGGATATCGCCACATCATCGGTCAGATTGAAAGAGTAGTCAAAGAACTTGAAAGGCAAACCAATATAAAAGCCGAAAAATTAGGCATCGGCACCCCCGGTACCCACGACCCTATCACCAATACCCATAAAAACTCAAATACCACATGCATTAATGGGCTACCTTTTAAACAAGACTTATCCGCCCAATTAGGCATTACGGTCAATCTCGCCAATGATGCCAACTGTTTTGCCGTTGCCGAAGCCAATTTAGGCATAGTGAAGGATATGATGCCCAATGGTGAAGTCGTTTTTGGGGTCATCATGGGAACGGGTGTAGGCGGTGGCGTGGTTATCAACCACAAAGCCATCAATGGACGCCAAGGCATTGCGGGAGAATGGGGGCATAATTATCTGGATAGTGTAGGAGGTAAATGTTATTGCGGTAAAACAGGTTGTGTAGAGACCGTCATTTCAGGGCCCGCTTTGGAGCGTTATTATGCTTCCTTGACGGGCAATAAGTTAAAACTTAAGGAAATCATGTCGAGTTTAGATACCGACCCTGCTGCTATGGCAACAAAGAATCATCTGATTAAGCAGTTCGGAAAAGCGATTGCTTACATTATCAATATTCTCGACCCCGATGCTATAGTATTAGGTGGCGGAGTAGGCAACGTCAGAGAGCTTTATACTGAGGGGGTAGCTGAAGCTGCGAAACACATTTTTAATAAAAGAATGGATACGGTATTCCTAAAACCCAAATTAGGCGATTCGGCAGGCGTTTTCGGAGCAGCGTTATTGTAGTTTCAAGACTCTTATTCAATAAAAAAGGCTATCAAAACAAACGGTATATGTTTATGGTAGCCTTTTTTATTAAAATAAGTTCGGATTGAACACGTTATAAAATCATTCTTTTCTTAAAGCCTACCCCACTATTTTAAAACCGATAGCCAAAATTAGCGAGAATCCATGCATATATCGAGCAAAACCATTTTTATAGTACTATTTTATCTTTTAAAAAACACCTTTTTAATAGCCCAAGAGCAACTGGGATTAAGGCTCGATAATTATTCGGGCGTGAATGCTATTGCACTCAATCCAGCAGCGAGCGCTGCGTATCCTTTGAGTTGGGATATTAATATAGTAGGTATTGGAGCTACATTTCATAATAACTTAGGATACATTGAAAAATCAAACGTAACGAAAACTGCGCGCAATGCAAACAGTATTGGCCCCGACCCGGCACTCAATATTTTTTACGATAAAAAGGCGGTTTTAGAATACAATTTCAAGAATAAAAGCCAATATTACGGCTCAATGTCCGCACGAGTGATGGGACCTTCTTTAATTGTAAAATTGAATAATGGGCATTCATTTGGCTTATTTTCGGGTATAAGGGCTTTGATAAGTTCCCATAATTTGCCTAAAATCTTGAATCCTTACGAGATGAATAAAATCAAAAGGGGACAGACATTCGATGTTGACCCTTTTAAAGGTGGCGGTTTGGTATGGAGTGAGTTCGGAGTTAATTATGCCTATAAAATAGGTGGTGATACTGAGGGGGGGCTTACAATCGGTGCAAATTTGAAATATTTGCAAGGTCTTCAAGCTTTTTTTATTGAAAATAAGGAAGGTACAAAAATGGCTCGTATAGCCGACGATACCTTTCGAGTGGATGGTGCAATAGGGAGTTTAGGTTTTACGAATAGTTACAATACCGATATTTCTAAACCCAATGGCAAAGGCTTCGGTTTTGATATTGGTGCTGTACTGACAACTATCGCCAACGACGACCGCCCTTATGAGTGGCGTTGGGGCGCATCTATTTTAGATTTGGGTAAAATCAAAATTACAAAAAACACTGAAGTGCATGACATTACCTTAAAAGAGGCCATTTTAATAGAAAAAAAGGATTTTGAAAGCCTTAATTCCGATGACCCGTTAACAGATGCCCTTAGAAGACTCAACCGAAAAGCCTACAATAATCCGACTCAAACATTAAAAGGAAACTCTATGTCTTTTGGATTACCCAGTGCACTGCAACTACAAGCCGATTATGCCTTTACTAAAAAAATATTCCTCAATACGCTTTTGATTCAGCGCATTCCTCTGGGCAATGTTATTCAAAGGGACAATTTACTGGCGGTTACGCCCCGTTATGAAACTCGCTGGTTGGGTGCATCCATGCCCATTTCAATCATAAATTATCAACAATTGCGAATAGGATTAGCTGCTCGCTTGGCTTTTTTAACCCTCGGAACGGAGCATTTATTGAGTTTTATGACAAACTCTAACCTTTATGGTACTGATTTTTACTTTGCCCTAAAGCTCAATCCTTTCAATGTAGGCGGTTTTTCAAAAGGTAAAAAAGGCAGTAACAGCAATTGGGGAAAAGGTAAAAAGGTGAATTGTTATAAGTTTTGATGACTATGCAACCAATAAGTTTTTCTGTTTCATTTCAATCGCCATTTGGGCTTTTGGTAGTGTAAAATAGAAGGTAGCGCCTTGGTTTACTTCTGATTCTACCCAAATATGACCGCCATAAGTATCAACAATACGGCTACAAAATGCAAGCCCTATTCCTGTTCCTTCATATTCGCCATGCCCATGCAAACGATGAAACATTGCAAAAATCTTCGTTTGATACTGAGGGTCTATACCTATGCCATTGTCATTTACTGAAAAGACATACTCATTATTATCATTTAACGCAGCTTTTATAGTGATAATAGGATTATCTCTTTTATTATACTTGATTCCATTACTCATCAAATTTTGAAAAAGCTGAGTAAAAAGTAAGGAATGCCCTAACATAGAAGGTAAATTATCACATAGGATTTCCGCATTTCTATTCTCAATAACTTCTTTCAAATTCATTTGAGCCACAAAAATGCAGTCGTTTAATTTTATTTCTGAAGGTTCGGCGAGGTTTTTATCTATTTTAGAATAATTCAACAAATCATCAATAAGTCGAACTGATTGTGTTGCGTTATTTTTAATAAAACTAAAATATTCGGTATCAATATCATCAAATTTCGCCTTATTTCGCCTTTCAAATAACTGCGCAAATGACATTATACCCCTAATTGGTGCTTTTAAGTCATGCGAAGCAACATGAGCAAATTCTGTAAGTTCTCGGTTACTTTTTTCGAGTTGATGCGCATATTCTTGAAGCTTTATGGAGCTTTCACGTAATTCAGTAGTTCGCTCTTTTACCCTTGCTTCTAACATTCTATTGCGCTCATCAAGCAATTGTTTATTTTCAGCCAAAACGTTGTACATGCGTTGCAAAGCGTCTTCTTTATCACCTTTCATCAAACTGAAACGATGGGCAACCGCAAAAGATAAAATCGTCGCTTCAAGCCCAATACCTAAATGTAAAGCATAAGCTGTCAAATTGTTATAAGGCAAAATACCAGCATCCTCTAAAAGATAGGTGATTAAACCCATCGTCAAAGTTGACCATCCGAGTAGATAAAATTTAGCGGTTGGATTGCCTTGCCGCCATCTAATTATTGCCGATGAAACTACTGTGATAGCGCCCATTGGCGTCGATATTCTTGACAATGCCACACTCAATCCTGCATTTCCAAGGATAGATGCTAATATATCCAAGCAATAAATACATATCAGAACTTGGATGGATCTGTGCAAATACGGTAAATATTGACGTGTTTCGAGAAATTTCATCGTGAAAAGGCTTCCAAACATCCCACCTAAGCCCGTGAGAAGCATAGCTATCTCATTATACTGAGGGGTATTGGAAAATAGAAATTGGAAGATAAAACCGCCATGCCTGAATACATACCCACTTATACAAAATAAATAAAGGCAATATAAAAGATAGACCGAGTCTTTTAATTGAAAGAAAATATAGAAGTTATAGCACAGAAAAACCAATATCAGCCCCATGAAAACTCCTTGAATGAGGTCATCATGATGGTTTTCTCGAATAAATGCTTTGTAAGTTCCGATGCGCGTTTTGATGCTACAATACCCCCTTACTTTTAATTTAATAAAATATGTAAGTGGACTTTCCGATTTATTTAAAGCGAAAACAATATTATTAGCAGTAAAAGCCCTTGAAGAAAAAGCATAATTGCCCCCACCTTGCTGCATCTGAATAATTTTTCCACTATCAACGGTGTACATTATCGCAGTATCAATGAGTGGAAACATGAATTCTAAAAAAGCTTTTTCATCCGTCGTATTTTGAATTGTATATTTAATCCAATAACATTCAGCACTATCTCCACCTGCAAAAAGCCGTTCAGCGGTACTTGGATAGAAAAAGTTGCCATTTATGGCATCGGTAACCGATAATTTTTCTTGAGCATCCGCTTTTATTGCACTGAATTTCCCAGAGAAAAACAATGTGTCATCAATATGAATAGTTACTAATGGTTGAGCAAAACCGATAACTGAAGTCGTAACGAAGAGGAATAAAAAAGTAAAAAGCCTCATGTTTACGTTGTTTTTTGGATGAAGCATTTTTTGCAGTATTAACTACAACCAATGACTTTATATAATTGAAAATGTATTTTTTTAATGAAACAAATGAAATCTCTTCAACTTAACAAGCTAAAACTTACAAATTTCATCATTTTAGAACTTTTAAAAAGCCCCAATCACATTCAATACAACATTAATTATACCAAAAGCATATATGTTTTACTTTTAATTAAAATAAAAAAGTGACCCCTCAGTACAAAGAGCCACTTTTCCAGATTTTCATTTCAAGTCAAGTGAAAAATAATGTGGTAAGAATTAAAACACCCCTTCAGTATTTTCGGCTGAGAGGGTGTTTTTTATCGTAAAATATTGAATTTTAATTCAAATTCACCTCAATACCCAGAGAAACTTCATCATTCAACTCCGTTTTATCAACAGAAACAGAATCGGCTAAAACAAGAGAATCAGCTAAAACCTCGCTTTTGATATAGTCTTTGAATTTAGTCACCGCTTCCAAAATGGCGGCGTGGCTTTCGATAGTGACGTTGATGCGGTCGGTGATGTCAAAATCTTTGTCTTTTCGGATATTTTGAATTTTATTGACCAAATCACGAGCCGTTCCTTCGGCAATCAATTCGTCATTCAAGGTGATGTCGAGGGCAACGGTGACTTCGCCATCGCTTGCCACTTCCCAACCTGGAATGTCCTCAGAAGTGATGAGGAAGTCATCTATACTGAGGGGGTAGTTTTCACCATTGACATTGAGACTGAATGACTTATCTTTTTCAATGACAGCAATATCCTCCTGCGTCAAAGATTCGATAGCCGCTTGAGCAAATTTCATATTGCCACCCAATATTTTACCTAAAGTTTTAAAATTAGGTTTGATGCGTTTTTTAACGACGCCCGATGTATCGGTGATATATTCAAACGCTTTGACGTTGGTTTCAGCCAAAATCAAGTCTTTTACACCCTCTACTTGTTGGATAAAATTCGCATCCAAAATCGGTAACATCGCCTTTTGAAGCGGCTGACGAACACGGATTTTAGCTTTTTTACGCAAACTCAAAATCAAACTTGAAATGCGTTGCGCATAATCCATGCGTTGCTCCAAATCTTTATCAATGTAAGCCAAACTTGGGCGTGTCAAATCCGTCAAATGCACTGATGTATGTTTCAATGGCGTATCGTTTTCAATTGCTTTTGAACGGATGCCATCAGTCAAGTTTTTATACAACCAATCAGAGAAAAACGGCGCAATCGGTGCTGATAATTGAGCAACAACCATCAAACATTCGTACATCGTTTCATACGCCGCTTTTTTATCTTCGGACATTTCACCTTTCCAAAAACGGCGACGGCTGAGACGTACATACCAGTTAGATAAGTCAGAATCCACAAATTTTTCGATGGCACGAGCGGCTTGTGTGGGCTCGTAAGTCGCATAAAAATCAGTGACTTCGCCCACCAAACTGTGTAATTTTGATAAAATCCATTTATCCAATTCGATGCGGTCAGCCACGGGCGTTTGATTCATTTCATCCTGTTGAAAACCATCAACATTGGCGTACATCGCAAAGAAATTGTAGGTATTGTACAACGTACCGAAGAATTTATTGCGCACTTCGGTGATGCCATCAATATCGAATTTCAAGTTGTCCCACGGTTGCGCATTCGAAACCATGTACCAACGAGTGGCATCTGCGCCAAATTTGGCAATCGTTTCAAAAGGCTCAACGGCATTGCCTTTTGATTTTGACATTTTTTGACCGTCTTTGGCTTGTACCAAACCGTTTGAAACAACATTTTTAAATGCCACCGAGTCATAAGCCATCACCGCAATTGCATGAAGCGTGTAAAACCAACCACGGGTTTGGTCAACTCCTTCTGCAATGAAATCCGCTGGATACGATACATTAAAAGGTGATTTAAAAGGCATTTCATCACCATTCGCCAATTTTTCAATATCCAAGCCCCATTGTGCATACGGCATTGAACCCGAATCAAACCATACGTCAATCAAATCCAACTCCCGATACATTTTTTGACCACTATCCGAAACAAGGATAATATCATCGATATAAGGGCGGTGCATATCCTTTGGAACAGTTTGATTTATGCCAAAAGCTATATTGGCTTTATCAATTTCACGTTGCAATTCAGAGATTGACCCAATACATTTTTCTTCCAATATTTCAAGGTCTTGACCACGCCAAATAGGTAAACCAATGCCCCAATAACGTGAGCGGCTCAAATTCCAATCCTGTAAGTTCTCCAACCATTTGCCGAAGCGACCTTCACCCGTTGAAGCGGGTTTCCAGTTAATGGTTTTATTGAGTTCAAACATGCGCTCTTTCGCTTTTGATGCAGCGATGAACCATGAATCCAATGGATAATATAAAACGGGCTTATCCGTGCGCCAACAATGTGGATAAGGGTGGACGTATTTTTGAACATTAAAAGCATATCCTTCTAATTTCAATTTCACAGAGATATCCACATTAACATCCACGTAATCCCCATCATCTGTGTAGTTTTTAACATATCGTCCACTGAATTCACCTACGTTATCCACGAACTTTCCTTGTTTATCCACAAGCGTTAAATCGCCAATACCGTGTGCAGCGGCTGCTTTACGGTCTTCCGCACCAAAACTTGGGGCAGTATGTACGACACCCGTGCCATCTTCTGTGGTTACAAAACCATCCGTGATGACTTTGAAAGCGTCCGTTTTACCATTCAAAGGTTGGATTTCGTTGCCATAAGCCAAAAGTTGCTCATAGCTTACCCCCCTCAGTATGTCACCTTTGAAAGGCTCACTTTGATGCTCAATAGTAGGTTGATTTTTACCGCCAA
>JANPHO010000404.1:0-9240 GCA_031424515.1 Saprospiraceae bacterium | reverse complement strand
TTACAAAGCCGAAAGAAGCCTTTTACAGGAAAAAGGTTTGCCGCGCCGCGCTTGGTACAAACACCAAATCTACGCCCCGGGGTATTACACGGGTTACGGTGTGAAAACGCTTCCGGGCATCCGTGAAGGCATCGAAGAGCGTCAATGGAAAGAGGCGCAAGAGCACATCGAAATCGTGGCCAAAACGATTCAATCTTATACGAATGAAGTGAATAAGGCGGTGGAGATGTTGCGGTGATTTGGGTTATTTAACACGAATGGCACGGATTAATACACGAATTTCTCTAATTTAAATGTTGACAATTTTAATTATTATTAGATTCGTCAACACGTAGATTGGAGAAATTCGTGTATTAATCTGTGCCATTCGTGTTAAAACACCATATACCCAAGTAATTTTTTTTTAAAGTTCAATTAATATTACTTGTTTTTCAATAATTTAATTAATATTGGAGTCTATTCGATTAACTCTTAAAAAAAACTAAATGTCAACATTAAATGAAGTAAAAGGACTGGTCTCGGAAGGTAAAACTGAAGAAGCCATTGACCTACTCCAAAGTATCCTTGAAAGTAAAAACGACGACGAGACACTCAATACCGTTTTACTTTTAGAGTCTCGATACAAAACGTACAAAAGAAAAGAACTGGCGGAAGTTACGCTGTCAAGAACTGAGTTAAATGACATCAATGACGCTATATTGGTCTTGTGTAACGACTTAAAAAAAGAAGATGGTAAACCACGCCATCGTGAAAAAAACAGTTCAATTCCTGACCCTCAATCCCAACCATCCTTTTTTAGCAATCCGATGGTTAAATACGGAGCTATTGGGGTAGGTATCTTGATTCTGATATCCATTATAGCAAATTCAGGCGGTGGAGAGAATGGCACAACGAGTAACAACACCGAACAACAAAGCCAAATGAACGCGCCATCAACCGCTCCAAATGCTGATAACGGTGGCATTCAGTGGCACGTAACACCCAACAAAATCATTTTAGAAGAACCGAAATACAATGATATTCAGATAGAAGTAGCCAATATTTCTGTTACTCCAGAAAATGAAAATATAAAAACTGTAGCGATAAAATTTAAAATGACTTGCATAGATAACGGTATTGACGAATGTTGGGAGAGTGACCTAAAATATATATTTTTAAACCCTGACTTTCAAGTCAAATCAATCGTTAAGTCAGAAACATCTATGAAATTTAAAATCGATCAATCATGGGATCTCGACATGTATGTTAAAGTACCTATAGATATGCATAATGGCAGTTTAGATATGTATTACTTAAATAAGATAAAACATACTTTTCAATTAGATTTTTAAAACAGTTTATAAGGATATTTTTTTATTTTTAAAATAAAACACGGCTCGTTTGAATCACTGATTTATTCGAGCCGTGTTTTATTAATTAAACGATAAAACCATACGCAACCAATTTTATTTAACTGACTTTAAACAAAAAAATTATGAAAACCAATCGTCATTTATCGCTCATCGTACAATCCGTTTATGTTTTACTGACGGGTCTCCAACTCATCTTCGTGCCGAATATGCTTTTAGGCATGTTTGGCTTCGACGAAACTTCCGAAATATGGATAAAAGCATTGGGCATTGTTATTTTGCCTTTGGCTTTTGTGTATTATGCTATCAATCAACAGGGCACTCCCGATGTCGTGCGTTCCACCGTATTTTCGAGGCTGTTCGTGGGCGTTGGATTCACACTTTTGGCACTCACCGGTCAAGCAAAGATGAGCCTCATTCTATTTGCGGGCATTGATGTCGCTACGGCGGTGTGGACTTGGATGGAATTGAAGAAAGCGGCTTAAAAGCTTAGAAAAGTTCAAAGTCTTAGTAAACCTTGGAGGCTTACTAAGACTAAACCCCTCAGTAAAAAGTGAAAAAGATGTTGAAATATATAAATTTATTCGAATAATGGGTTAATTCCAAGAATCGGAATTGATTTTATCTACTAACCCCACGCTTTAGTACGGCTTTTGCATGAAAAAGCCGTACTAAAGCGTGGGGTTAGTAGATATAGACCGTATTTAAACCCAATATTCACATTATTTACATAACATTATGGATTTTTCATGCTCATCCCAATTCAACATAATTACTTATTGCGCAAAATATCTTTAAAAACTTCAAACAAACGCATCCATGAAACTCGAAAGCATTAAAAACCAACTACTCATCTTAATCGGAAGTGGGCAAATCAAGGAAGCCTTAGCCATGCTTTCCACCCACGCCATTAGAACAAAAAACAATCAACTTAATCAAGATACCAACCTTTTAAAAACGCGTTTAACGGACATTTCAAGGAAAAAAATGCTCGGATTACTCTCCAGCGCTGATGTAAAAGTAAAACTCAACGAATTGGGTGAAAGCATTTTGTTTTTGGTGGGTGATATTAAAAATGAAGAAACGACCACCGATGACAGCGAATAATATTTACTCATTTTCACTCCTTTTTCTTCAAGCGAATAGCCGTACCTTGAATAATTAAACCCGTACTGTTGCCCAATGAATTAAAATAAGGTGTCGTTTTTACACCTACTACGCCGTCGCCACCGGTGGTTTTGCATTTTAATAAAAAACGATTCATTTCTTCGTCAATATCGTTATGAAATGGTACTGAATGGGTAATTATACCAATAATATTATATGGTTCTTTATAATCTGAAGTGGTAGAAAAAAAGGGTTTTTCAGTTCCTTTATCATATATTTTTACATCTTGGACTGAATTATTAAAATTATAATAAGTAATAAGGCTATCTAATACCAAACCCACCGTATCTAAGACTTTTCCAGTGGCGATAATGGCATCATTTTTATCTCCGGGGTTGGCTTTCCGAAAGGCTGCAAATTCGCCGCTTGCACCGACATTCAAATAATAAGGGCTGAGAGAAGTGCTTTTCTTCAACTGTGCATCAATGTTGATAGAGGGCTCTAAAATACCTTTTTTATAAAATTGAACGGCTTTTACGCGTCGATTATCGTAAAAAACAACTTTCCCATCAAAGCTTAAAGTATCAGCGTTGAATAAAATGCCCTCGGCATAAAGCTTTCCTTCCAATTCATATACTATTTTACTTGGTTTACTGGGGTCGCTCACATAAGCTCGATACTTTGCATTTGTAGCGGAATTAACCACCTTAAATTTTTTATCAAAATAAAATGTCTGAGCGGTAGCGGAGGAAAGAATTGAGAAAGAGAACAAAAATAAGAATAACTTTTTCATGGAAAATGGATTTAATAAGTTAGCGAAAAGATATTTAATGTATGCAATTTAGGCTTAATCGTGACGTTAATCAATTCGCCACCGAGGTTTAATGAAATTTTAACATCCCCTCAGTATTGGTCTTAATTTTTAGGGTTTTGATATATAATTTTTTGCTTGAACATCGAAAATGACAAATTTTCCGTTATGTTTTTTTTACGATATTTAAAACCATAAAATATATATTTAATGTTCATTTTTAACACGCCTTCAAATAGTCTTTTTAAATCGAAATCAACATATCAAAAACTGATATGTTTAGGTATTTTAATTATATGTTTTTGTCCTTCAATTTTAATGGCACAATTGACAGGTAAAGTCACCGATGCAAAAGGTGAGCCCTTGCCCTCCGCGAACGTTTACATCGAAGGCACAACTCGCGGAACTTCGGCTAATACTGAGGGGTATTACTCCTTGGATTTGGAAAACGGTACGTACCGCATGGTATATCAAAGTATTGGTTATAAAAAGAAAATTGAAACCGTTAAAATTGATGGTAAAACTGTTAAAAATATTCAATTAGATAATACTGATATTGAATTATCCGAATTCGTCGTCAAATCCAATGCCGAAGACCCCGCTTATGCCATCATCCGAAAGGCGATTGAAATGCGCAAAGTGTATCGCGACCAAGCGCCCGCTTACTCCTGCGATGTGTATATAAAAGGTGTTCAAAAAATTGTGGATGCGCCTAAAAAGTTTTTAGGGCGAGATATGGGAGATATGGGTGGCACTTTGGACACTGTTTCACGCTCTGGCATTCTTTACCTTTCTGAAACCATTTCAAAATACTTTGTTGATGGCAATAAAAAGAAGGAAGAATTGGTATCCTCGAAGCTGAGTGGCAGCGACAACGGCTTTGGTTTTAATAGAGCCTCTTTGTTTGATTTCAGTTTTTATGATAATTCGATGGATATCGGGCGGCAAATTTTATCGCCCATTGCGGACAATGCCTTGACTTATTACAAATATCATTTGGTGGGCACTTTCAAAGATGACCAAGGCAATACGGTGAATAAAATAGAAGTTCTGCCGAAGCGAAAGGAAGACCCCACTTGGGCGGGATTCATATATATAGTTGATAATCAATGGAATATATACTCCTCGGATTTGTACGTAACGGGTAAAAGCATTCAGCAACCCATTTTGGATTCCCTCTTTATTCGTCAAACGCACGTGCAAGTGGATAAAACATGGCGGCTTTTTTCGCAAGTGGTGGATTTTAAATTAAAGATTTTTGCGTTAAAAATAAAAGGCGATTTTACGGGTGTTTACAGCAATTACAATATGACCCCTCAGTATGAAAAGCGTTTTTTTAATAATGAAACGTTCAAAGCAACACGAGGGAAAGACGATAATAATCTTTCAAAATGGGATACTTTGCGCCCCATTCCGTTGACTTTAGAAGAGAAAAATGACTACATCAAAAAGGATTCGCTTCAAAAAGTGAGGCAATCGAAAGTTTACATTGATTCTGTCGAGCAGATAAACAATAAATTCAAATTCATGAAATTATTCACGGGATATACTTATTCCGATACTTGGAATCGGCAGTCATTTTCCGTTGCTTCGCCTTTATCCACTTTTACTTTTAACGCAGTGCAAGGCGGCAACATCGCTTTAAAAATGACTTACAGTAAAAGATTCGGCGAGCGTTTCAAACCATCTAAACAATCGTTTTCGTTGACCCCCTCAGTATCCTACGGTTTTGCGGAGAAAAAACTGCGGGCGAATGTCAGTACAAGTTATTATTTTAATCGTTTCAATGACGCCCAAATAAAACTGGAAGGTGGTCAAAAAGTGGAACAATACAACGATGAAAACCCTGTAACAATAATGGCAGGTGAAATTCAGGCCTTATATTATAAACGCCATTATTTTCAACTTTACGATAAAAAATACGCAAAACTCACTTATAGCCAAGAACTTATAAATGGATTAAAAGCACTTTTGAGTTTTGAAACCGCGCAAAGAAGTGCCCTCAATGTCAATAGTCAGTACAGTTTTATTAAAAAAGGCGAAATATATAATTCAAATATTCCTGAAAATATTTACAATCCCACGGGTATCAAATGGACAGGTTTAGAAAATGCACATATATTAAAAATAGGCTTGACGTGGGTACCCGCTCAAAAATATTCAACTTATCCTGATTATAAAGAAATTGAAGGCTCGGATTATCCCACTTTCTCCATTTTATATAAAAAAGCCTTAAAAATCGGCCAAAATTCAGTTGATTATGATGCGATTCAATTAAAAATTGAAAAAGAAAATATCCGCATGGGTATCGCGGGTTATTCTGAAATAAAGGCGCAATACGGTAGTTTTTTAAGTAAAAACGCGATTCAATTCATAGATTACAATCATTTTAATGGCAATCAAACCATTTTCTCCACGAATATTAATTTTATGAACGGCTTTTTGAGTCTGCCATATTATCAGTATTCCAACCCCAATTCATATTTTATGGCGCATTGGCAACATCATTTAGAGGGTTTTATTTTTGATAAAATTCCGTTGGTGCGCAAATTAGGTTTTAAAGAAATCGTCCGCGTCGCATATTTGAACACGCCTGATTTAAAAAATTACGTGGAAATGGGTTTTGGCATTGACAATATCGGTTGGGGCATATTCCGCTTCATCCGAACGGATATGAATTGGACATATTTAAATGGAAATTTCAATTCAAAACCCAATTTTATGATTGGGATAAAGATTCTGAATTAAAACAAGGTTGATTGGTTCTAAAATTAGGATAAATGTAAGAGTCCGCTGGACTCGAAAAGCACATAGGCTATATCATTTCTACAAATCTGTGAGTCCAGAGGACTCAAAGATTTGTAGAAAATAATAGAAAAGCAAGTATATCGAGTCCGTAGGACTCGCACATTTCAGAACCAATCAACTCTGGTATTTAGGCTATAAGAGCCCTCAATGAAATTGTTTTATTGAGGGTTTTATTTTTGACATTATTTTGACAAACCCCATTTTTACTTAAAATATTTCGCGATTTGTAACTGTTTATACCCAAAAGTGCAAGTATTACTATCATTTTGAATAGTAAAGCATGATTTAGCATCCTTATTTTATTTGGTTATCATTCCTTTCCAGTGTTAATTAATTGGTTTTCGATATTGTTCCCAAAACTTTTTTATAGTCATTTTGTTTGACTATACGGAAGCGCGCTCAGTCCAAAACAAACTCATTTTTAATTTTAAAACAAATCACTTATGAATTGGAATCTAACCATTAGGACTTTTCTTGTGGCGGTTATCGCCATGTCTTTTTCAAAAAATTATGCACAAACAGCTCGTGTGCAAGTTATTCACAACTCTCCAACGCCAACGGTAGATATTTACGCCAACGGTGCAAAATTATTAGATGATTTTGCTTATCGGACAGCGACACCTTACATTGATGTTCCCGCGGGAGTCACAATTAATTTAGGCGTTGGCTTAGCGTCAAGTGCTTCTGTGCGGGATACGCTCGTCAATTTCCCAGTAGTTTTAACCGCAGGCAGGCGTTATGTTGTCATTGCAAATGGGATAGTAGGAAACGCTCAAACGCCCTTTCGATTGGCTATCTCGGACATGGGCGCGGAAGCAGCTGATGCGGCTGCTAATGTAGGGATTGCATTTTTTCATGGTTCACCAGGAGCACCGAATGTGGATATTTTAACAGGCGGTAATGTCTTATTTGGAAATGTGGCTTACGGCACTTTTGCTCGTGGTACAATGCCTTATGCAAATGTCCCTGCGAATGCCACGTATCAATTAACTGTAACTCCTGCGGGTCAAAATAGCACAGTTGTAGGTCGTTACGATGCTAATTTGTCATTTTGGGCGGGTAAAACGGCTGTTGTGTTCGCCAGCGGCTTCCTATCGGGTGGTTCAGTGCCGTTTGAGCCTTGGGTTGCTCTATCAAACGGAGGAACTTTTGCTTTGAAAGCGACGCCAACTCCACCGCCGCCGCCACCAGCTGCTCCTAAAGTTGCTCGCGTGCAAGTGATTCACAATTCACCTACGCCTACTGTGGATGTGTATGCAAATGGAAATTTATTATTGGATAATTTCGCATTCCGTACGGCTACTCCCTATGTAGATCTTCCTGCGGGCGTGGACATTAATCTGGGCGTTGGTTTGGCAACGAGCCGCACAGTACGGGATACATTAGTGAATTTCAGAGTGAAATTGGATAGCGGTAAAACGTACATCGTAGTCGCCAACGGCATTGTAGGCAGTACTACCAGACCCTTTAACTTGGCAATATCGGATAAAGGTCAGGAAACAACTACAGCCAATAATGTGGCTATTCAGTTTTTCCATGGCTCACCCGATGCCCCTGAAGTGGATATATTAGCGGGTACAAGTGTCCTTTTTGATAATATCAGCTACGGCAGATTTGCACCGGCATATGTGAGCGTTCCTGCGGCTTCTTACAATTTAGCGGTGACGCCGGGTAACTCAAACACAACAATTGTGGCGCGTTACACAACAGGCGATTTAGGATTTTGGAAAGGTAAATCATTGGTTGTTTTTGCCAGTGGATTCTTGACGGGCGGTAGCCCTGCTTTTGAGCCTTGGGTAGCACTTTCAGGTGGTGGTACTTTCCCATTGAGAGCCATTCAAGGTTTAGTGAATGAGAGCGATTTAGAAAAATTTGCTTTGAAATCAAGCAATACAGGTGCTGATGTATCTTCAATGTTGGTTTATCCAAATCCAGCGAAAGAGCAAGCGGCTGTACGTTTTATATCTGAAACGGATACTAAAACACAAATTGAAGTCTATAATTTAGTGGGTCAAGCAGTATTTAATCAAATGGTAGGCACCACAAAAGGAGTCAATGAGACTTTGATTCCAACTGCTAATATGAACTCCGGCGGCTATATCGTTAAAATTAAAACTGCCGAAGGTAAAGTTTTAACTCAAAAATTGTTTGTTGAAAAATAGCTTTAATATTGAATTGGGGTTCTTTGGATTTTAAATATTCCGTTAAAAATCTAAAGAACCCTTTTTTAGTTTTTAAATCTAAATAAACTCCGACATATTATCCGACCAGCCGTAGCGTTTGAATTTTTCAAAATCTTTGAAAAACTTCATCCCCGATTCAAAAAGGCTGAAAACGCGTTCAAAACTCCAAACTTCCGTCCATGATTTGATGTCCCCCTCGAATGTGTAGAGTTTTCTGATGCGCTCCATTTTATTGATTTCTGAAACGATAATGACCTTTCGCGCGCCGTGCTGTTTAGCTAATTTGAGGGCATCTTTATCTTTTTCCACCACGCCATGGTGGCAGACTTCTATAGCTAAATATAAATCTCCGTTTTTGTACCACAGACAGTCAATCTGATAAGGAAAATCGGGCATTCCCATAGGCACCCCCTCAGTAATGACGTCAAAACCTGACCATTCTCCAATTCTCCGAAGCATATCTACGGTTGCAGCATGTAAAGAACCCATATTCAGATGTCCTTCTTCGGCTAATTGTTTATACTTCTCTTCGAGCGTTTTGATTTCAATAACCGAATTAAAACGGGTGGGAGGAATCTGTAAAAGGGTCTTGGATTCTGAAATAAGAAAATCATAGCGATTCAGATAATCCGTAATATCATATTGCCCAAAGAATCGTAAAAACCAAACCCCATTGCGCAGCTTTATTTGTGGTTTAAATTCCTTAAAATCACCGCCCGATGAAAAAATATCATTAAAAATCTCCATTATCAGCGACAAAGGCACTATAAAAACCCGCTCGGTGCTTTCACAAATGAATAATTGAAAAAAATGGCGGTGGGTATTATAGAGGAAATCGTACTGGTCGCGCGGGTTTTTGAAAATATATTCTCGTTTATAGTTTAAATAAGAATAATCGAGGGCAATACCAATTTCGTTGTTCAGTAAAAAGAAGTGCTCACCCCAATCGGGACGATGCTCGACATTGAACCCCAATGTTTCA
>JANPHO010000403.1:0-14743 GCA_031424515.1 Saprospiraceae bacterium | reverse complement strand
AAAGAAAACATACCCACTGTCGTTATTGCGTTTAAAGATCCTAATCCAAAAGTAGCGGGCAAAAGTATAATAAAATTACGTGATAATGGTGTTAATGTGACTTTGGTTTCTGAAAAACCTGATTATTTTTATCAAGGCTTCAATAACACACTAAATTCATTTTTTACTAACATTCAAAAACAAAGACCTTACATTATACTTAAATGGGCTGAATCAGCTGATAATTGTATTGGTATTGATTCTAAAACAATACAAATAAGTAACAAATATACTCAAAGATTAGTTCACAAGTGGCGTTCAGAATGTGACGGAATTCTGGTGGGAACAAAAACGGCTCATATTGATAATCCTTCTCTGAATAATAGATTTTACTTTGGTAAATCACCAATCCGTATTGTTATTGACAGAAAATTGACACTGCCTCAGAATCTTAATATATTCAATGATTCGCAAAAAACGCTTGTTTATACTGAGGGGGTAACTGACTCCGTTAAAAAAGAGGGAGAGGACACTGTGCAATATATAAATATTGAATTCGGAGATAAAACGCTGCATAATATATTAGATGACCTCTTTTCAAAAAAAATCAATATCCTTTTTGTGGAAGGCGGGGCGAAAATCCTTCAAAGTTTTATTGATGCGGGATTATGGGATGAAGCTCGGGTTATCAAAAATCCGCATTTATTGTTATCAGATCAAAGCGGAATATCTGCCCCAAGGCTCAAAAAATTTACTTTGGAAGATACCTTTCAATTAGATGATAACGACATTACAGTTTATAAAAATCTTTAACGTTTGAGGTTAAAGTTTTCTTAAAGTAAGCTTTCCATGCGAGCATAGCTTTGTTTTTTCCGTCTATAATGTGTTACTTTGTTCTAAGATTCTTACACAACTATATGCAATTAATGATGAGAAACTATATTAAATTTTTATTTATTTTATTGATATTCGTAGCCGCCTCTGTATCAAAGACTTATGCTCAAGTCAAAACAGAAGAAACAGTAAGGTGGTACACAATCGAACAAGCTGAAGCACTTGCGAAGAAAAATAAGCGTAAAATATTCATTGATGTTTTCACGAATTGGTGTGGCTGGTGCAAAAATATGGAAAAATCGACTTTTAGTCAGCAACATATCATCCACTACATTAATGAAAATTATTATGCCGTCAAGTTAGATGCTGAACAAAGAAATGAGATTGTTTTTAAAAATAAAACGTATCATTTTGTTACACAGAGCGGAGTTGGATTCAATGAATTAGCAGCGGAATTTTTGAGAGGTCAAATGTCATACCCAACCATTATTTTCTTGGATGAAGACCTTAATACTATACAAGTAATACCTGGCTATAGAGATGCAGCGCAATTTGAAAAAATTATGACTTATTTCGGAGAAGACAACCACAAAAAAACACCCTGGTCAAAATACGAAAAAACGTATCAACCGATGAAAAAATAGTATTTTTTGATTGAGTTTAATGAAATTAAAAAAGGACAATCTTCATACGAGGATTGTCCTTTTTAGTTAATAGGTGAAATTAAACTTACTTTGCAGTAGTAAATTTCCCAACTATACTTATCACAAATTTAATTATTTTCAAATCTGGTAATTTTGAGTCTTTTGCAGCAGTAGCTTCGTTGACTTCAACACCTGCTTGTACAATAGGTGTTGGGTCAATATTAATAGTGCTACTATTTACATGAATGAAACTTACTAAACTGGTCAGTAATACGAGAGTAAATAAGAGTGACTTTAAGTTCACATTTTTCATCTTGGTCGAGTTTTTTATTTGATGTCAAAATTACATAAATTTTACATAAAATGTCAAGATTAATGTTAAAAAATAGTTAAATAATGTGACTTTTTTTAAAATATCATTGACTTCCAGATAATAGATATACATAAGATGCTTTTTTTTTCAAAAGGTTACAGCAAAGTTGATTTTTTTTCTAAAATTTGCATTTTTATGAAAAGTTTTTTAAAAATACTTAATTGAAAACATATTCTTTACAAGAACTAAATGAGTTTCTGAGGCGAGTTATTGCACTTAATTTCAATGATTCGGTTTGGATAACTGCCGAAATTGGTCAAATCGGTTTGTCGAGAGGACATTATTATATTGATTTACTTCAAAAAGAAGAAAATTCTATCATTGCTCAAATGTCTGCTGTCATTTGGGCAACAGATTATAAGCGCATACAACGTATTTTAGGCTCAAATTCTGTCATGCAAAGCTTGATGGCGCAAGATACGCTCAAGGGTGTGCTTGCTGAAGGCATGGAAATAAAACTGAAAGGCCGTTTGGATTTTCATGAAAAATTTGGTTTAAAAATTATCATTGAAGATATTGATGCGACCTACACAATCGGTAAGTTGGAGTTACAAAGACGTCAACTCATCAATGATTTAAATCGAAAAGGACTTTTGGCTCGAAATAAAAACCTTAGATTACCCACAGTTATTCAACGAATAGCCGTTATTTCGAGTGAAACCGCGGCGGGATGGCAGGATTTTAAAAATCATATTAGTCATAATGATTATCAATATGCCTTTGATGTTCAATTTTTTCAATCTGCAATGCAAGGCTCTTTAGTTGAAAAAACGATGATGCACCAGCTGGATAGCATCAAAATTCTGTCTCATTTATTCGATTGTGTAGTAATAATTAGGGGAGGAGGCTCTCGGTTAGATCTATCAGCTTTCGATACGCCCACTATTTGTGAAACGATTGCCAAGTTTCCCATTCCTGTATTCACGGGTATTGGGCATGAAACTGACCAAAGCGTGATAGATTTGGTTGCTCATTCGTCCCTAAAAACGCCGACAGCCGTTGCGGATTTTATCGTGGCGCATAATTCAAGATTTGAGGCGTCGCTGATTGAAATTCAAAATTTCATCAATCATTACGTCTCAGATAGACTCAATACTGAGAGGGGGGAACTTCAGCTTGCTGAGAATTCAATTCAGTCAGCAGCTTTGTATTTTATTAAAAATCAGCAAAATATGTTGAATTATATCGAAAAACAAGTACCTCAATATGCTGAAAGTGCCGTTAAATTTGAAAATTTGAAAATGAAAAATTTCATCAATATCATTGATTTAATCAGTATTGAAGCCACTTTAAAACGGGGTTTTAGTTTAACAAAAGTAAATAATAAATATATTTCTCAACTCGATGAGATAAAAGAAGGCGATATTTTGGAAACCCAAATTTTAGATGGTGTTTTTAAAAGTAAAGTGATAAATTAGGTTTTTAATATTAAAATAGAGTAAAATTAGAAATATGTCAAAGAAAAAAAGTGGCGAGTTTTCTTACGATGAAGCCATGAGAGAGCTTCAAACTATCGTCAATAGTTTACAACACGATGCTATCAAAATAGATGATTTAGGCCAAAATGTAAAACGGGCTTCTGAACTAATAAAATTGTGCAGAGAAAAACTGCATCAGACGGAGAAAGAAATTCAAAACCTTAATGATGACGCCGATGGGTCGGAATAAGAAATTGTTTTGATAAATAGTAAAGTGCGCCAAATATTACACTTGGCGCACTTTATTTATGAAAGTTTTATCGAAAAAGCTTAGAAAAAATAAATATTCCCAGGTACTATTCCTGTTTTCACGGAATCTTTAAGCACTTTTGTTTGCGGGTCAAAGATGTAGAGTTTGCCTTCGGATGAATAATCTTTAGCATCTGTGCAATACAAATAACCCGATTTAGAATCAACTCCTAAGGAATAAGGCACTCTAAAATACGGTTGAGTGATGAATACTGAGGGGGGATTCGCCCCAAAGTTAGCTATATCTTTTTGGTATATTTTACCGTTAGCAATGAAATAAAGTATTGATTTTGACATATCTGTCACCAAAGCACTTGCACTTTTAGGCACATCAAATGAATATTCTATTTTATTATTTCTAATTTTCACCAGTTTACCACTTTCTGATCTATCAAAATAACCACCACATAACACCCAAATATCACCATTCCCATCCTGAACAATACTATTGGGGCCTAATCCCACTTGGATAGTTGAAAGAACGGAATCTGCAACAGTAGAAACAATGGAAACAGTGGAATCTTTCCCAAAACCGCCACTATTGACAACCCAAACAGTAGTGCCGATCAAAATCATTTTATCCGCTCCTTTTCCTGTGATTATAGTTTTTGCTATCGTTTTTGTAGCATGGTCTAATACTTTAATACTGCCCGTCAAACCATTTGCGCCCCAATCAGATACATAGCCAAAAGTAGCATTAACGTTTAGATAGTAACGGGGAAGCGTAAAACCATTAATAGTAGTAATAGATTTAAATGATTTGTAGTTGACAAGTGAAAGTTTATTGGCATTATTCACCACTAAGTAAGCAGTATCCTTATTAAAACCCATTGATTGAAGGATATTTCCAATCGAAGCACTATTATTTTCTTTGGCAAATATATCATTCTTAATACCTCCAATGGAGCGATCATAAAAATCAACAGTACCAGTACCTCCTGAAAATTTACCTTCATTCGTGATAAAAACGCCTGATGAATAGTCGTCAAATGGCTTTTCATCTTCGGCATTGCAAGCGTTTAAGAGTAAAATTAATCCTGCTAAAGCACTTACTAAATAAAATTTATTAAATTTCATAATTGATAAAATATTAAACATTAAAATGAACTGAATCACTATTTTAATTAAAAAATGTAAAAAACAGTTCTAACTGCCCTCCACAAGTACATTTTCGTATATCAGTTGGGCTAAAATAACCGACATTTTCTTTTATGCCCGATAGGAAATATCGATTATTTTTTAAAGCCTAATTGATTGATTCATAAACGAACCAATTACCCAAAGCGCTGCAAAGTTATAATTGTTTTTTGGTAAAAATAATTTGGCAAATGATATTTTACCCCCCTCAGTATTTTAAGCAAGAGAAATAAAAAAACCTCATCGATATATTATCAGATGAGGTTCTTTTATTAAAATCAAAAATATCAACGAATTAAGTTCAACTCTCCGCTTACAGTTTTTGAAGTTCCGTCGGGCATTTTTAATTTTATGATGTAAATATAAACATCAGAAGGTAATTCGGTATCACTTTTTTTACCATCCCAACCTTTATATGTTTTATCATTTAAACGCGCTTGACTCACCTCTTCATATACTTTTGCACCCCACCGGTTAAAAACTTGAAAGGATTCAACGATGATATTACCTTTCCAAAAGCGTGGTTTTGGATTGCCAGCATTGAATGAATTTGATTTATTTTCAGGGTCAAATTCAATATTAAAAGTGGCATTGACATTATCGCCATTTGGCGTAAAGGCATTCGGAATTTCAAAGTTCGGAATCCGAACATTTACCACAATTTGAGCAGTAGCGCTACAACCAGTGGTAGAGTTAACTTTCACGGAGTATGTATTGGTTGGATCGAGTGCAACGGCAGTAATATTCTGAGTCGTTCCAGCATCTTTATCATTGGCTTTCCAAACAAAAGTAGGAGCAGTGAAATTACCCGTTAGCACAGAAGTTAAAGCCAAAGTATTGCCTTGGTCAACCAGTTTATTGGCAAATGTATCAGGCGATATTTTTACCGTAAAACCTGGGATAGCTGTTACTCTTATTGTTTTTAAAAGTAAACAATTTGCACTACCTCCATAACTAAATGTTACAGTATAATTACCTGTTGCGGTTACAGTAGGATTTATAGTTGCTGTTGTTTGACCTGAGCTCCATCTATAAGCACCACCAATGTTTGAAACACCTGTCGCGGTTAAAGTTATAGGGTCACCTGTACAAGCTGATACATCAGGAGATGTTGTCAAAGTACCTGTTGCTACTTTTAGTTCCTTTGTTAGAGTTCTTCTACAACCATTTGGACTAACTACATTTACGGTATATATGGTAGTGACAAGAGGTTTAACAAATCCTGGGTCAGCGAGTGTACTTGAGAATCCTGCCGGAGATGAAGACCAAGAATGAGTAAATGTATTATTAGGGAAAGTATTTATTTTAACAGAATCTCCCAAACATAATGCATCTTGTGTTGGAAACAGTATAGTTGGCGCTGGGACAACATTTATAGTGGTTGTAGCCGAACCAGGACAGTCCCCAATTTTTGCAGTGACTTTATAAACATTTGGGGCACCACTTGTTGGAGTTACACTAATGGTTTGTTTATCTTTTGTGCCAGGTATTTCCTGACCGTTCGCATCTGTCCATTTCCAATCTTTGGCATTAGGATTATTGGCAGAAGCATTAAGAACAACTGGTGTCAATGCATCAAGACAAATGGTTGTATCTTTCGGAATCAGCGTAATTATCGGTATTGGATTGACCTTTAAAATGACCGAGTCAATTTTTTTACATACCCCTATATTCATTTCACGGAAATATTTTTGAGCAGCAGTATCAGCTTCAATTACCAAATTATAAAGGGTGTCACTTGTTAATTGACCGCGTGTAGGCGTCCATTTAAATTTTATTCTAGGGAACAGTACTGGTTCGTAAGGAGCCGAACGGAAAACAATTTCTGTACCCATACACACAACTGTATCCTGCGGTAAAATACCTGTATTGAAAGGCAATGAATCCACATAAACAGTTACTGTATCCAATCGTGTACAACCTGGTTGAGAAACTGAGGCAAAATAACGCGTTACTCTCTGAGGGCTTGCAGCAACTGTTACACTTGAATCAGTTACTGAAAAATCTCTATCCGAACTCCATCTGACTGCTAAACCCGTAGGAGTAGTCAGTGATTTCAACGTCAAAGGACTTCCTTTACAATGGCGGATAGAATCAGGGGCATCTATTTTCATAGATAGATTTACTCCAGTTATTTTAATGGTATCTTTTGAAACGCAACCACCTAAATTAGTTGCTGTGAGTACGTAATTAGTTGTTCCTGTCTGTACCGTTAAAGTAGGGTTAGGAACATTTGTTTTATCTAAACCATTAGTAGGAGACCAAGCATAGGTTGTTGCCTCTTCGATGGCAGATGTACCCATAACCAATTGATTACCAACACAAGTAGTTGCATCATTTATGCCTAATAAAACTGGTGGTTGATAAACTTTTATGATTACACTATCCACTGAATTGGCGGTACACCCTCCTGCGCCACCAGTTACAGTCACGTAAAATTTAGTTGAAATACTCGGTGATACTGAGGGGTTCTTAACATTAAGAGTATTACCTGCGTTAGTTGCAGACCAAGTATAAGTTGCTGTTGCATCGAATCCCGCTTTCAATAAATTTAAAGTAGTACCGAGACAGGTGTTTGTGTCCCTTTCAGTTTTAGGTGCTGTTAAAACGGAATAATTAGCTACTGCACCGGGAGTCACTGTAATCAAAAAAGTATCTGCTAAATTACCCGTTGGCGTTTGGAGCGTAACGATAAAAGTATGTACTTCGTTGGCGCCAGAAGTATTTGTAGCTTTGTAAATGGGACTGTTACAGTTAGTGCAGCTCAATTCGGCTAAATGTGAAGAAGGGGAAGTCCATCTCCACACAGCACCCGTGCTTACTGGGTAGTTTTCGCCCGCATTAAAAGTAAGTTCTTCACCTTTACAAACGGTGACATCAGGGAATTTTTTTACTTCAAAAACATCTACTTTGACGGTACGCGTTACTTCTCTACAAGTACCTTGAATGTTTACTTTATAAGAAGTAGATTTTGTAGGAGTTGCTATAGGATTGGCAGCAGCGGCATTGTTTAAAGAAGTAGCTGGTGTCCAAGTATAAGTTAAACCGCCTTTTGCGTTGAGTTGAGCCGATTTGCCCGGATAAATTACCGTATCATTGCCCGCTACAAAACTGCTTAAAGGGTCAGATAAAGAGTCTAAAACGCCATTTGTAGAGCCACCAAAGTTTAGGCGAACACCACTTCTTCCAATAGTGCCTTTATAGTCATTAATCCAAATCAAGTAATATTTACCCTTTTTTACATCTAATCTTTTTACAACACCATCGCCTAAGCCCTGTTCGCAAGTGTCAGTAACAATAATATTTGTCCCTAAAGTATTGACGTAAGAGTCCATTAAGCCAGTTGTTCTATTGGGAACAGTTCTTTCAACCCCATAACTACTTCTTACAGGTGCGTTTGCTTTAGCGTATGTACAAATACTTGCTGCATCATCAATTGGTCCATAAATATTGAAATCGGCATCTGAATTATTATCATTGACAATTGGTGAGATAGTAAAACCGAATTTACCATCTTTTTGAGCCTTAAAAGCCATGAATACATAATTGAACCTTGGTGTATCAATACCCGGCACAAAACCTAAACCACCAATACAACCCGCATTAACAGAAGGTGGGTCAATTTTAATGAATGATGAGTCACCTTGGCTTGTCAAATCTAAAACGATATCTGACGTAACTTGATTAGAACAATCATTCAATGAAAGAGCTTTACTACAAAAACCTGCATTGGGTAATCTATTCAAGCATGGAACTGTATCAATTTGGATTGTGAAAGGCGTACAAGCCTCTCTGCGCGTCACGACTATATAATAATCTCCCGGAAGTTCTAATTGGGTATTTCCAATTAAGATGGAATCTCTATTCGTATTAGCTTTACCAATGGCAACGCATTCGCCAGTAGTTTCACTTGGACAATTCCTATAAATACCTACATTTATGCCTGTTGGGCGACCGAAAAGGCCTACTGTGGAGGAAGTTAAAAAACTGGAAAGTGTAACTTTCAAACATTGTCCACCATTTGAAGTGAATTTGTAGATATGGTCTTTTCCTTCTAAAAACTCATCGTTGGCACACGCGCTACTCGTGACTCCATCCAATCTGTCATTACAAGTAGTTGCTTGCTTTTTAAAAGGTAATGAAGGGATAATCTCGGCTGAACTACACAGCGTCGCTTTTGGAGCGTTGCAAGTAGATAAACCTTTCCAAGAGAGTTTAAAACCTCTGCTTGTTGTTGATTCATCTGAGCGGAAAACGACTTTGACCCAATTTGTTGGTACTTGAAATGTGAAAGATTGTGTAGAAGTACCACTTATTCTGTCTAATAAAATACCTGTTCTGCCATCATAAATGGTCAAAGTATCAAAATTAGGTTCAGTACCCAAGCTATCAATTGTGATTTCAATACAGCCTGATGCAGATGGTCTTATATTAAAAGAGTAATTATCTGGATTAGCGGGTAGGGTAGAAGATGCACCTTCATTATCACCATAATTGGCTAAAGGTCCACCTGAATCATAAAGAATACCTTGCCCTGCAGTTGATGTCTGAGTGCCCAAAGTGAGCTTATAAATAGCATCAAATGGCTTTACACACACTGAAAATTTACCACCTATATCCGTACTTTGGTAATTGGCAACTTGAATGAAATATGTGGTATTTGCCCGCATATTGCCTGCTTCTATGCTTAAAGTTCTCGAATTTACGCTCGAAACCTGAGTAGCGCAATATTCCTCAAACAATCCAACGGAACAATCGCCGATGTAAAGGGCAACTTGTGGATTTTTGATACTATCCAAAGCATTGACTCCTTGAATCTGAATTCGGAAATTTTGAGCACCTGTAGTAGGAGTTGTAAATTTAAACCAAACATCTTTAAAGGCTTTTAAACCATTAAAACATGTTGGGTTTGGAGAATTTATACTGCCATTAGCATCTGTTGCCGCAATATTTGTATAAACAGTCGTTGGACAAGCATCATTTATAGCTGTGATACTGAGGGGTATAGCACCCGAGCAAATATCATTGGCTGGAGCTTGTGAAAACAACAAATTTGCAGATGAAATAGAACAGATGAAAGCAAAAATGAGTTTTACGCGGTAAAGGTGAGTTTGTAAAAACATCTTAATCGGATTGATTTTTAAATAGGCGTACTATATTTTTTAAAATACATTCAACCCACATTCACCAATGATAAAAGAAAAGCGTCATCGAATTATGCTGAAATGAAGCCAATTAGTATGTGTACTTTTATGTTTATCATAATGTCAATGTAAGGTTAGTGTTTTAATTAATATGAATGTAATAGTTCAATAAATTATTTTCTTTTTAAAGTTAATTAAATTATGACATCGGATTTTACACATACGTTGTCACAATTCCTTACCTATCTATACGTGCAATTAGATGGTTAAGGTTGCATTGAGCGCCAAAATATTTATTCTTTCATTGTCACAAAAACTTTGTTTGAATCCATGATAACCGCTAATTCACCCCTATCATTCAACCATTTTAACATGGCATCTCCCAAAAACTCTCTCCGCCAATCCAATGATGATAATCTGAAAAGATCCTCCCCGGGCGTTGCATAAGTCAAATCAGATTTATTTAAAACCAATGAAGGCGCAATGCCACTTTCCATACATTTAAATTTAACTAAAACATGGAGCAACTCCATTGAAATATCCTTTTTAGGATCTTCCTTTGATAATGGAGGCAATTTTTTTAATATTTCAGCCTCTTCCTCCGTCATTTTAGCTTGAGAAAGACTTTGAAACACACTCCAATGTTGCTCAATAAGCCGATTGGGTATAATTCTACTATCCAAAAGTGCTTGTTTCCCAGAATCAATACCCCTCAGTATAAGAGCAATATATTTTGCTGGAAGCACCATTTCTTTTGAATAGTTCTGCCTTTGGGCTTCATTTCGTCTCCATTCGTAAAGGCGCAACAAAAAAACTTGCTTATGAGGTTTTATACTTTGCATTAAAGTATTCATAAGCGCTTCTCTATTCGGGTCACGTTCGTAGTACTTCGGAGATTCCCATTTTTCCATCTCAGATTCTACCCAAGTCAAACGATTGTTTTTTAATAAATTATTTCTAAGTTTTTGGTATAAATCATAGAGATAAATAACATCGCTCAAAGCATATTCGAGTTGCTTTTTCTTCAAAGGTCGCGCTTCCCAATCAGTTGCTGCATATCCTTTATCAATGGCTACTCCAAGCTCTTTTTCAACCAATTTTCCGTACGAAGTAGGGTAGCCGTGCCCTACGAAACCTGAAGCTATTTGAGTATCAAAAAGATTTTTTGGGATTGTACCCCAATACAAATTCAACAAACGATAATCATTTTCTCCCGCGTGAGTCAATTTAAGAATTTTTTCATCTTCAAGCAAAGCTAAAAAAGGAGTCAATTCTGATATTTTAATCGGGTCAATCAAATAATATCCGTTTGGGGTTGCTACTTGTATCAAACAAAGAAGTGTTTCAAATCTCCTTTCTCCAATGAATTCCGTATCCAAAGCCAACCATTCTACATTTTTATTTATTTCGTAAAAATTTTGAAGGTCTTCACTGGTTTCAATTAATGTATAATCTAAAGTCATAGACATAAAACTTTCGCTTGAGTATGCTATCAGCTATTGAGATAGTGATGCGCAATTTAATTAAAAATTCTAAAAAAATTGGTTATTCTCTGTATTAATATTAACCTAAGTTTTGTGGTATCAAAAATCTTGAATCCACTAACCCCACCGCTTTAGCGTGGGGGTTCCAATAATAGCACCTTTGAGGCTTTAGCCACTAATTTCTCATGATTTATATTGAAATTTTATTGGTTAAAGCCTTAAATATGGTTATTCTATTTGCCCCACGCTAAAGCGATGGGGTTAATAGATAAAAATTTGGATACCACAAAACTTGGATTAATATTAATAAACTGTGATATTTATATTGTAAAAGTAAACATTAAACTTAATTTAAGAAAAATTTTATTTGAAAATAGTTTTCCACAATTTTTTAAAAGAAAATAAGCCTGATTATGTTTTATAATAAGGCTTATTTTATTGAAATTGTAGCGTTTTATTAAAAATTTTGAAGTGCAAATGCCAGAGCGCGGTATTCTGCCCATGAGAATTCATTATCTTTTGCCAGCGGGAAGCCACAATGCCCGCCATACTGAGGGGCCTCCAGATAAATATATTCGTGATTAGCCGCTAATTCGTAAGGAATACATTCGGGCGTCAGAAGCGGATCGTTTACTGCTTGTACTATCAAAGCGGGTATTCTAAGCTGAGGTATAAAATTGAGCGCCGAGCCTATTTCATAAAAGGTATCAAGGCTTTCGTACCCGTTTATTTTACAGAAATACGTTTGGAGTTGTTTTTCCCAATCTTTATGTGAAATATCCTGTTTGGACAATTTATCGGGGTATTGAATAATTTTTTTCTCTAATTTGGGTTGCAGTTTTTTTTCAAAATTGAGCCGATACAGCCAATTATGCTTTTCACCAAGCAATATTGTAGAAGATTTCATATCCAAAGGCGCTGAGAAAGCAATTGCCTTTTTTACTGAGGGGTGTGCTTTGAGCGCCGCATATTTTAGAGTAATATTACCACCCATACTGAACCCGACCAGTACTACTTCATCATAATTTTTAACATTTAAAGCATGATTGATGAGGCGTTCAATGTCGTCAATATTACCATGATTATACATCTTAAATGCTCGATTTATTTCCCCACTGCACGAGCGGCAATTCCATGAAAGGACATCCCATTGATTTTGTGAAAAAATTTTAGCCATGCCGAGCATGTAAGGGCGCAGTGAGTTTCCCTCAAATCCGTGGGTCAAAACCACCAAACGGTTGGTTTTATTCTCAATCCAATCTAAATCCAAAAAGTCATTGTCGGGCGTGCTAATGCGCTCACGCCTAAAAGTCAAGCCTTTTACTTTTCTAAAAGCAGGAATAATGGTTTGTAAATGACCGTTGAATTGGTAAAAAGGTGGGTTTGTGTAGGATGATTTCTGTAAGTATGGCATAAAATGGTTATTGGTTATTGGTTATTAGTTGTCGGTAATTAGTTGTTGGTTATTGGTTCTGAATTTCAGGATAAAGGCTTATCTAATTCATAACCAACAACTAATAACCAACAACTAAAATCATTTATCTTTTCTACCGCTTTTATCAATAAAATTCGCCCCTGCTTGTTGAGTTCCCAAAATAGTTATGTCTTGAATATTGACATATTCGGGGCGAGAGGCCATAAAATAAATAGATTCTGCTACATCACTCGCTTTGAGCGGCTGAAATTCTTCATAAATTTTAGCTTTTTCAGAATCACCATGAAATCTTACCAATGAAAATTCGGTCTCCTCCACTGCACCCGGAGCGACTTGGCTGACCCTAATATTGAACTTGTGGAGGTCTATTCTCATTGCTTTAGTCAAAGACTCAACCGCATGTTTTGTAGCAATATAAACGTTTCCATTCGGATAAACTTCCTTACCCGCAATGGATGAAATATTGATGATATGACCTTTTCTTCTGGCGACCATGCCCGGTGCAATGGCACGTGTCATGTACAATAAACCTTTGATATTGGTATCAATCATGACTTCCCAATCCTCGATATCACCTTCATGAATGGGCGCTAATCCGCTTGCTAAACCTGCATTATTGATTAAAATATCGACATTTTTAAATTCATCTTCAATCTCAGCAATGGATTTTTTAACGGATTCTAAGCTGCGAACATCAAATTCGAGGACTTGATTGAGGTTTTTATACTCATTTTCAAATTTTTCTTTTATTTCATTCAATCTGTCACCTCTTCTTCCCGTCAGAATCAATCTGTACCCGTGTTGAGCAAATATTTCAGCTGTAGCACGACCGATGCCTGATGTTGCGCCAGTGATGAGTACAGTCAATCCGTTATCTTGGATGGGATTAACGACTGGCTCAGGGATTGGCTCCTCAAATTTGAAAATTTCATCGTTGATTTTACTTCTGAAAACACCATTATTTTGACACGCTTTATTGTAATAATAAGATGCTTGCGCTCTATCTCCAACCTCATATTTAGCTTTTGCCAATTCAAATGATGCATCAGCGTGTGACGGATTATGGGTAACCGCATTTTTAAAATAGCCAATAATGACATCAAAATCAGCGGATTGCTCGGATTCAAGTTTGCCTAATTGGTAATAAGCATCGGCATTTTTAGGATCATGCTCGATGGCTTCCTTGAAATAATGAATGGCTTTGCGCTTTTGATTCTTGAAATGTTCAACAATCAATGAGCCTAATTTGTAAAAAATACCTGGATAATCGGGCTTAATCAAAGTTACTTTTTCTAAACAACTCAAACTGAGTAGATAATCTCCCGCTTGTTCCGCTGCATAAGCCATCAAAATATAGGCTTCGATATGCGTTCTATCGTTTTCAATTAATATTTCAAGCTGCTCAATTGTATCTTGAAATCTATTATTTTGAACCAGTTCAGCCGCGTAAATGTATCTAAAATCATTGTTTAGCGGGTCTTTTGATAAATTTTCCCTTGCAATATCTAATTTTGTTTTTACAACCGATTCAGGAATTACCCCCTCAGTAGTGGACTCTTTTGGTGTGCCATTAAGGGCTTTTGATTTTTCATGAAGTGCTACAATTTCTAAATCTTTTTCAAATTCAAATTGGCTCTCTGCTTCTTCTGATTCACTCAGAATTCTACTCACTTCATTTTTAATGGTCTCTTCCTCAATATTCTCAGGGACAATATTATTTATTTCTACATTTTCGTTTGCAGTAACAGGCACTAAAGGCTCCTTAATAATTAGCTCAGACTTCATTTCAATCGGTTCTGAGGGCACAATACTGAGGGGTGTTTCAAGAGTAGTCTCTGCCTTAGTTTCTACAACATGAGCGATTTCGTTGAGAGTACTTGGCTCATAAATATTTTCTAATGTTACCTCGGTCGTTTGTTTTTTTTATTTATTGTAAATATTTTTAATTTAAAAAAAAAAAAAAATTTATTTTTGTTATAAAAAAAT
>JANPHO010000402.1:0-23928 GCA_031424515.1 Saprospiraceae bacterium | reverse complement strand
GGCTCTGAATTCCCATTCATTATCAAAATACATCATCATCATCATCATATCTGTATATTGATTGACATTGAGGTATTTTTTTACATTTTGAAAATTATTCGTTTGAGCGGCCGTTCTCAGAGCACTCCAGTTGGTAATTGTTCCATCAGGAACGCCTGATGTACTGATATTGACTGTTCCTGTGCGCCAATCAACGTCGGATGTAATCACATCATATTGCTTATCTTCGCCACCATAGTATTCAGCTCCGAAATTTTCATCGTATTTCTCTTTTAAAATATACACCCCGTGGTATTTACCATTGACAAAAACATGGGTATATTGCGTGTGTAGGTCAATATTTCCCAATTCCCTCATGGTTTTACTTGATAAACTTTGAGAAGTCATCACCATTCCAAAACCCGCACCACTGGGACCATCTTGTCCAATTTTCAAGTCCAATTTATCAAATTTGTCAGCGGGAGTGTAAGTATCCACATCTTCCTTTTTAAAAATGGGGTAACGAAGTTTTGAATATCCATATTGACTTTTAAAAGAAAGACGTAAATTTCTCTGGTCTTGATTCAGATAAGAATCATTACCATAGCCTTCCACACCTGCAATAACACTGGTGCTGGCGTTTTCACCGAATTTATTGATATATTCAAAACTGCAAATTTTCTCCACTTTTGTATCCACTATACCCACATTGGTTGAAATAGAGATAATCGGCAATAATTTTAAGCCATTTTCATAATCTGTTTGCGTCACTAAATTCGGGAAGGTCAGTTCATTGCCTTTCACAGGATAGATATAACTAAAAGACTCCACATTGCTCTCGCCAGTGGCTGAGTAAGTAATGGTTTTTAAAACAGTGGTAGTACTAAAAGCAATGGGTGCCGTATAAATCGTCCCCACAGTACGACTCGGAATGGAATGATCTGTGGTGTAACGAATAGTTGCTCCAGCTGGAGCAGTCAATGTGACCGTGAAAGGTGCATTCGTGGCAATAATGCCTCTTTGTAGGCTATTGGTAAGGCGTAAAAAGCGTTTTCCTGATGCGTTACTTGCTTTAGGCGTTCCACCTAAAAACTTCGTCAGACTTGCAGCCGGCGGAGGTAATAACCCCTCAGTATCTACGCCAAAAGTGACGTTTTCTTCATCAGCAGCCATTGCAGGGAATGTCATTGCTGCCAATTCCACGGCTTTACTATTCACTTGTTTGAATAAAAATACACTTTCTCCCGAAGAACCCAATTTCAAATCCACATGATCAGCCCCCTTCAAAGTATCTTTATCAGCTATTAAAACTAAAAAGCCCTTAGCTGGAATGCTCAATCCCTTCAAACGCCAAGCAAATGGCTTTGTTTTTTTACCAGTAATAAAAATACTATCCGTAGGTACTGCTTCATTATTATCATTATAAATTTCAATCCAATCTTCACTAATCGCTAAAGTGCCTTTTGGTGCTAATTCATTGATAAAAATTTTATAACTCGCCCCAACGCTCGCATCTTGAACTGTTACTGTAAAAGTACAAGGTGCGGCGCTATTATTGGCAGCATCTTTAGCCGTGTAAGTGATGGTAGTAGTTCCCAATGGAAACGTTGAACCACTCACCAAACCTGCCGTAGGAGCACTCACTACTGAGGGGATAATGGCAGTCGGGCAATTATCCGTTAATGTCGGCGCAACCCAAGTAGCTGAAGCACTTGTTCCGATAGCTTGAATATTAATATTTGAAGGACAATTCGTAAAAGTAGGTGCAGTGACATCTCCGATGCATGGATTGGTCACTTTTACCGTAAAACTACATGGTAAAGCAGCATTATTGGCAGCATCTTTTGCATTATACTTAATTGTAGTCGTCCCGACCGGAAATACAGAACCGCTCACCAAACCCGTCGTGGGAGCACTCGTTACTGAGGGGGTGATATTGGCTGTACAATTATCCGCAATTATAGGCACATTCCACGTTACGATGGCATCCGTTCCTGTGGTTGGTATCGTCACATTCGCTGGACATCGGGTTATTGTTGGCGGCGTAGCATCTGTGGTACATGGATCCACGGTTGTGTACTCTATAGTCAATTGAGGTACACCCGCACGCGATGAATTAAACTCAAAACTTCTGGCATTTAAAATATTATTAGCCGTTGCGTTGCCTTCTATTCTAAAAGACAAAGCCCCTCCAGATACCCAGCCATTGGCTTTTGCCGCATTTATAAGGGCTGAAAGGTCAGGAGTTTGTTGTTTGACACCGCTTTCTCCAGAAGTATTCCAAGCGAGTGGGTTCCATACAACCGTATTGGGCACGTAGGTTCTCCCTATCATATTCGCATAGGTCGTGAAAACTTGCGCATTTCCGCCTTGACACTTAATGTTTAAGCTGGCAGTGGAACTACTTGTAGATTTTGTGGTAAATTGGATAAAAGCTTTTGTAACAGTTGCATTAGCAGGTAGTGCCAAATTGGCAAAACGCAAAGCAGTATATTGTTTACCCTTATTATCTGAGTCAAATCCACCCAATTCTAAATCAGAACTTTCAATATATAATCTGGAAGAAACTTCAACGTCATCATT
This sequence comes from Saprospiraceae bacterium, assembly GCA_031424515.1. GTDB lineage: Bacteria > Bacteroidota > Bacteroidia > Chitinophagales > Saprospiraceae > JAAFJT01. Next base: position 21,366 of record JANPHO010000402.1, on the reverse strand, counting down.
ACCACTGGCAATTTTTGCGGTTATGGTTTGGGTTTGTTGAGAAAAGGCTAAAATAGATTTAAAGCAAAGAAGTGTAAAAATAATTCTTTTCATAAGCTGAATGGACTAATTAAGATTTTAAAAGTGGATTCCCTTTTATTCGCATATTTCAAATAGTATAACAGAGTGATTCTAAACGAAATTCGCTTAAAAACACTTAAATTTTATTCATTATCGGTTGAGTATTCTACTAAAAAGAAGAGAAGAAAACAGCTGTAATTCCCATTTTTTCAAACAGAAAACGGCGAAATTCAGCTATTTTATCAATTTACAAAATTAGATTGTTATCGCATCAAATGAAATAACCTTAAATGGTATTTTTAAAAATGGGGCATTAATTCTATATGAAAAGGGCAGCACATAAAAGTATGCTGCCCTTTTAAAAGAACTATAATTTCACAAATTTCAATGGAACACCTCTACCCTGCCCAACATTGGTTTGGATGAAATAAACACCATTCGTTTCATTCCAAAAATCGAATTGAAGATAATTTTCACCCTTTTTGACTGCTTTTGTTTCCGATTTTACAATTTTACCAAGTGTATTGTAAAAATCAAACCGCACCTCTTTTTCAATGATACTTTCAATTTCAATCAGTATATCCCCCTCAGTAGGATTAGGGGCTACTGTTTGTATCACAATCGGAATATATTGAGATGGTTTTGGACGTTTGGGCGTCGCTAAAAATTGAGCGGGCAAAGCGGGTGGGGCTATTGAGACCGTAGCTGTATTATTGCTCACTTCAGTATCCACGGGCGTTGAATTCAAAAGGTTTACATTAGCGACAATAGGTGTAGAAGTAGCCAGTATGAAAAGAGGCACATCCAATGTAGCCACAGCGTTGGCATCCAAAGTCGGAATAGTCCATTCATAGCATAAAATACCTCCCGAGCAGTACTCCGTCCATGTTCCTACTGAGGGGGTAGCACCGCCGCCATTCACCGTTTGAGGCGGATACGCAAAGCGGATTTTAATGGCAGTCATCGCATTTGAGCTTTTATTTTCAACTTTTATCTTAAAATTGACTGTTGTATAAGGGCTGTAGTTTGCATTAATTGTTGAAATGCTCAAAGCTAAATCTGAACTCACTGTACACCCGCCGGCTCCCGTGTTACAGAAGGCAAACCAATCTCCACCGTTGGGGAGGTTGGGATTGTTGGAGATATCAACACTTTTACCACATAGTTTTTTTAAACTTGACGGTATACAACCACTCAATTGATTATTGGCAACGTAGAATATATTCAAATTGGGCATTTCTATATTCGGAATTGACCCAGTTAATTGATTATTTGAAAGACTAATTGCATCAATATTTGGAAAATTAAATAAAGGTATATTACCAACCAATCTATTGTTATATAGGAGAAGACCTTTTAGCTTTGAAAAATTAAAAGGTGGTATAGTGCCAGATATTTGGTTTCTATCCAGTGAAAGAAATTCTAAATTTGGAAAATTGAAATCTGGAATTATGCCGGTCAAGTTATTGTTACCAAGCAAAAGAGAGACTAAATTGGGTAAAACAAAATTAGAGATTTCTCCTTGTAGTTGATTATTAAATATTAAAATATATTTTAGAGAGGTCTGATTGAAATTAGGTATATTTCCAACTAATTTATTGTCAGAAATATTTAAATCTTCTAAGCTCGTCAATAAACTGAAATCTGGTAAATTTCCACTTAACTGGTTGTTAAAAAGCCATAATTTTTTCAATTTATTAAAATTCAAATTGGGGATACTGCCCACTAATTTATTAAAACTGAAGTCTAGTTCTTCCAAATTAGGGAGTTTATAATTTGAAATATTCCCAGTTAATGAATTGTAACTAAGCCAAATGCGCTTTAATTTGGGTAAATCAAAATTAGGTATATTCCCTACTAATTGATTAGAATTAAGAAGTAATTCTTCTAAATTAGGTAGATTAAAGTTCGGTATATTTCCACTAAGTCCGTTTACGAATAAACGTAAATATTTCAACTTAGGTAAGTTAAAATTAGGAATACTTCCATTGAGTTTATTATAGCAAAGATTTAATCCATCTAATTCATTAAAACTAAAATTTGGTATAGTGCCAACTAAATTGTTCTCATTGAGATTTATTGAAAGGACACAACCACTGACAGTTAAACCAATCCCATACCATGTATCGATGGACTTCGTCAAATCCCATTTATTCGTCCAATTAGCGCCATTTGTATTATTGTATAAAGCCACTAAGCCTAATGAATCGAGATATCGGCAACTACTGGTACTGGTATCACATGAACCTGCTCTTGTACTACAAAATGCTGCCCAATCCCCGCCGTTTGTAAGATTAGGATTATTTGAAATATCAACATCTTTACCACACAAATTTTTATAACCACCTGGAATGCACCCGTTTAGTAAGTTATTTGATAGTTTTAGAGTAGAAAGGTTAGGTAAATCTGATAAATTTTTTGGTAATGTATCCGTAAACGAATTCGTACTCAAATTGAGCGTTCGCAGTGTTTTAATATTCCCAAATATACTTTGAAGACTTCCAGATAAAAGATTATCAGATAATTCTAAGTATTCTAAATTTGGCAGATTAACAAAACTATTAGGAATATTACCCGTGAGTTTATTACGGCGAAGCACTAATAATCTCAACTTCTTCAAATTACCTAAACTGCTTGGAATATTACCACTAAGTTGGTTACTCTCTAAAATCAATTCCTCCATACTCGCCATATTACCAAAACTGCTTGGAATTTTACCCGTTATTTTCCCCCCGTAAGAATAAAATTGTTTAAGCTTAGTCAAATTGCCTAAACTGCTTGGAAGCGTATCCGTTATTTTACCAGTATTTAAATATAAAATCTCCAATTGACTTAACTTGCCAATGCTTGGCGAAATAGCACCCATCGCCTCTGATGCAACAAGCAGTCGCACACAGCCATTGGAATCCAATTGAACACCTATCCAATTTTCAATAGATTTTGTTAAATCCCATTTTGTAGATGTCCAATTCGCTCCTCCCATATTATTATACACATCCACCAAAGCCAACGAATCACTGTACCTACAATTATTATTTTGCACAACATTCACTATAAAACTACAAGTCGCTTTATTGCCCTTTGCATCAGCGGCAGTGTAAGTGACTGTTTTTGAGCCGATTGGGAAGGCAAAACCTGAATTATAATTGCTGGATACTGAGGGGGTAGCCGTACAATTATCGGTTGCGGTTGGAGGTGTCCACTTGGCAACGGCAGTTGTAGTAGAAGTAGATAAATTAATATTTTGGGGGCAATTGGCAAAAACGGGGGCTTGTTTATCCGTATTACAAGGATTTGCACCTGTCACCACATTCACATTGTTCACCAATACGCTACATATGGCGGGCCATCTCCCCCCAGCTTGCAAGACCGTAACTTTTACATTATAAGTGCCCGCTGCAAGATTTGAAACAGTAACACTATCACTACTCACCTGTTGGTTGTAAACGGTAGCCCACGCAGAATTAAAAATTTGGATAGCGGCTGACTTTGTGGTAATTCCTTTTATTTTTATTGAATTAGTGCCACCCTTTACATTTGCATTGGGGTTCGCGCAAACATCGTCAATGACAACCGAGGTTTCACTGTTTTTAAAGGAAGAACTTAAAATTGCTGTATCAATTGGTGATGCAAAAATTGAGCACGCCCAAAACATCAAAATACTGAGGGGGGTAAGCATTTTAAGAAATGCCTTAGCGTTTGTAAGAAGATTCATATATTGTTTTTTAAAAGAGTTAAGATATTTTAAATATTTACCTTGATGATTACATTGATTGAAGGATGTTTAAAGTGCGTCATTCTGTAAAAGCTATCAGAATGACGCATTTCAATAAGTTTCAAACTACATTTTCACAAATTTCAAAGGAACTCCTCTACCCTGACCTTCGCTGGTTTGAATAAAATAAATGCCATTTTGAGCATTCCAAAAATCGAATTGAAGATAATTTTCACCCTTTTTAACAACTCTTGTTTCCGATTTTATAATCTTCCCAAGTGTGTTGTAAAAATCAAACCGCACCTCTTTTTCAACGATACTTTCAATTTCAATCAGCACATCTCCCTCAGTAGGATTAGGTGCTACTGTTTGTATCACAATCGGAATATATTGAGTTGGTTTTGTGCGGTTTATGGCTTGTAACATCTGTGAAGCAGCTGGAGTAGGTGACACTGTGACAGTTGCAGTGTTGTTACTTGCATTCCCATCAGCGGGAGTTGAAGTTAAAAGTTTAGTAGTTGCGATAATTGGAGCGGTTGCGCCGAGTACGAACAGAGGCACATCCAATGTAGCTGTTGCATTCGGAGCCAAAGTCGGAATTGTCCATTCGTAGCACAATATCCCACCCGAACAGTATTCATTCCACGTTCCAACGGATGGAATTACATCACCGCCTTTCACTGTTTTATCAGGATATTGGAATTGAATTTTAATATTACTCATCGCCTGAGTCCCGTTATTTTTGGCTGATATTCGGAAAGTATTGGTTGTCCATTGTCTGTAAGTTGTCGGGTTGGATGTGATGCTTAAAGCAACATCAGGCGTATTAATAGCAGTGCCTTCAATGGTTACAGTACCCGGGCTGGTTTTTAAAACAGCTAAAGTCGTGGGGTCTTTATATATTTCAGATATAAAACGGGGGACATCCTCTTGTTTGAGCAAGGTAGTAGAGCCTGGCTGACCAATTGCAGTAAAACACAAATCATATAATTTTGTACCATTCGGTACGCTTCTATTTAACCCTACAAAAGTAAAATCAACAAATCCAGTGCTACGGGCACTTACCCCAAAATCAACAATTCTCGACCCTAAAGCCGTAAAATTGATGACTGAATCGAACCTCAAAACAGCAGGATTAAACGTATTCGTCCATTGTGCTGAGACAATATTGAAAAAACTATCAGCGCTCACACTTACGCATACCTTTTCATTAATTTTTAGCGTATGTGAACTGTATTTTATCGTAATACCGTCCAATTGTTTGGCAACTATCACATTAAATCTACAAGTTGATGTATTATTTTTAGCATCTTTAGCGGTATGAATGACATTGGTAGTGCCAACTGGGAATGCAAAGCCCGAATTATAATTGCTTGATACTGAGGGGGTTGTGGTGCAATTGTCGGTAGCAGTTGGGGCTACCCAGGTAGCAACTCCAGTTGTACCCGTTATTGTCAAATTGATATTTGATGGGCAGTTGCTGAATGTAGGCGCAATGATATCATTATCACATGGATTTCCTGCTGTCACCACTACATTATTCACTAAAACCTCACAATGTGAAGGCCATCTTCCACCCGCCCCAAGCACTGTAACTTTCACTTGATAATTCCCCGCCGTTAAATTAGGAATCGTTACAGAGCTACTACTCACTTGCTGATTATACACAGAACTCCATGTTACATTAAAAATTTGAACAATCGCGGATGAAGTCGTTATGCCCGAAATGATAATGCTGCTTGCGCCGCCTTTGACATTCGCTGTGGGATTTGTACACACATCTTGACCGGTAACTTGTAGAGTAACAATCACATTAAAACTACAAGTCGAAGCATTATTTTTAACATCTTTTGCCGTATAAACCACGTTAGTTGTACCAATAGGAAAAGCAAATCCTGAGTTATAATTGCTTGATACTGAGGGGGTTGTGGTGCAATTATCTGTGGCGGTTGGGGCTGTCCAAGTGGCGATGGCTGTTGTACCTGTAGTAGTTAAATTGATATTTGTAGGGCAATTGTTTAAAACTGGTGCTTGGGTATCAGTATCGCACGGATTCGTTGAAGAAGTTACATTAATTGAAAATCCGCATGTTGCAGCATTATTTTTAATATCTTTTGCGGTATAAACTACATTAGTTGATCCAATAGGAAAAGCAAAACCTGAACTATAATTGCTTGATACTGAGGGGGTAGTGGTGCAATTATCTGTGGCGGTTGGGGCAGTCCAAGTAGCGATTGCTGTAGTGCCTGTAGTTGTTAAATTGATGCTGGACGGACAATTTGAAATAACTGGTGGTATCACATCATTTAGACATGGATCAATGGTATTATTAACCCAATTGATTGGAATATATCCCCAATTATCTTTTTCATTCGATTCTGATAAAATATTATCAAAATCGTACTCAACAACTATGTTAAAAGTCCCAGAAGTAAAATTATTCAATGCGGTTGTATTAAAGAATGTTGTATAGTATCCTGATGGAACAGGTCTAAAACTTTCTATTGTTTTAGTTTGAGTTTCAATTAAGTAATCATCAGCACTATATAAGGTGTCTTTTGAAAAATAAATTCTATATTTTACAGATGGATATTCTTGGGAAGGACCTACCAAAGTATTATGGTATTGAAATATAGTTACAGAATCGCCTTTATTGACTGTATTATTAGCATATATAGGCGATGAAAAATCAGATTTTTTAGCTAAAAAAACTTTGTCAACTTTTAAATTCTGATAGGAGATACTTGCAGTTTTTGATAGCGTATTATTATTTTCGATGGATTCATCTATTACATTTTTAGTATCCACTTTTGCTATCAACCAATACGCTTTTCCAAAAACAGTTTTAGGCGCAAAATTATTCATAGACAAGGAAATATTTTGTGCTGAATTAGGCAAAAATGGTATTCCAGAGCTCGTACCTATTGCTAATAAAGAATCATTTGAAGAAAGTATTGTATCTTCTGAAACAAATATTTTTACTTCGTACTGACCTGTAGTAGTGGTATCGCCTATGTTTTTTAAATAAGCAACAAATAAGTTTTTATTATAATCTTGAGCACTAAAACCGACTGGCGCAAAGTCTGTAACTATTAAGTCTCCTTTTTTTAATGGTTGAATCACTTGATCTGTTACATTCACATTTACAATCACACTACATACCGCAGGCCATATTCCACCAGTTTCTAAAACGGTGACTTTGACATTATAAGCGCCTGCCACAAGATTTGGTACCGTTATACTATCACTACCTATTTGCTGATTATAAATTGAACTCCATGAAGAGTTGAATATTTGGATGATCGCAGAAGCCGTTTTTATGCCTTTTATCGTTATTGTATTCGGTCCACCTTTCACATTTGCAGCAGGGTTAGCACAAAGGTCATTATTAGAAACTGTCTGTGATTGAATATTTATATTAAAACTACAAGTTGAGCTATTATTTTTAGCATCCGTAGCCGTATAGATAACTTTTGTAGTACCCACAGGAAATGATGAACCACTCGGAAAGTTAACAGATACTGAGGGGATGCCGCAATTATCAGTTATAGCTGGAGTTGTCCAATTGACTATTATCGCTTGACTTGAATTGATTAAAGTATCAACTGGACATTTTGAAAAAGTAGGTGGTATATTATCCACATCACAAGCGTTTGGAGGCGGTGTAACAGTAATCGTAAAAGAGCATTTTGAAACATTATATGATAAATCTCTTACCCAATAAGTAACTGTATCAATACCCGTAACGCAATAAGTATAATACGGCTGCCCATTTTGCCATTGACTTTCAGGCTGAAATTGACCTTTTATCGCAGATACTCCCGTTACTACTTCTCCGCAATTATCAAAAGTATTAGGGCGAGGAATAGGTTCAAAATAGCACCAATTTGGAGAAAGATTGTATTTTATATAAATCAAGTTACTTGGGCAACTATAAAAACTTGGTGGAGCGGTGTCATTCACACACGGGAACGTGGATACTGAGGGGGTCAATGATAACTTACGCAATTCAGAGCCTTTCGCATTTGCAGTTACAGAAATGGCATCATTGTCACCTGATGATGTTATTAATGTACTATTCAGTATTGCTGCAGTATTCTTAGCTTTAAAATTACTATAATCCCACCTATCTAATTGTCCCAACGGTTTGACTTTATTTTTTATAAAATCAGGTTCGTAAACAGTCGTTTTATTACCGATATTTTCAGTAAGGTATATTTTTTTACCTAAATTCATCATCATTAAATATGGCTTGGGCGCTTCTATATTTAATATTCTTGAAAAAGAAGACATTCCACTATTTATTTGCCAAATACCAAATCTATCATATGTATAGCCACTTACATATAAAGTATCACCTATCACACATAAATCATTACTCAACTGAGGCTTAGTATCAGAGACAGGTAAGCTACTATTAGCTATCATTAAAGTTCCTGCGATAGTGCCATCTGTTCTATAAATACCTTTTTCACTACTTAAATATATGAAATTATTAATTTGAGCCAGTTTAGCACCATACTTAACACCTGTCAATAATACTTGTCTTTGACCTTGAACATTGATTCGAGATAAAGTATCACCATTCAAAAATATTAAATCATTGTTCAAAACGCCTAAACCTTGAATGGGTGTAGAAGGCTGACTCATAGATGACCATCTATAATCTAAAATAGAATTGTTACTACCTATTGTAAGACGCACACCCATATATCCATTAGAGAAAGCATTATAACTTGTAATAAAATAATCAACATTAGTTGCACTAAAGACTTCTGAAGAAGTGCTTTCTGCATTATAATATTTAGTTTCAGCTAAACCTACTTTCACTAAACCATTGCTTTGACCATTACTTCTAAATAAGTCCACTAAAAAATCTGCATTATAAAGTGACACGTCGTGGCTTATCTTAATGTATAATTGATTATTTTTTACGTACAAATAATCCTCATAAAATCGCACGGTACCCTGTCCTGTTTGTTTCCAAACTGTATCCACAACTGAAGCATTCACGCCATCTGCTGAACGCCATAAAGTAACGATACCTCCTTGATTCAGACCATAAAAAAGTTGACCATTAAAAATAGCAGGTGCCGATATCGAACTAAAAGATAGCGGTACAAACGGAGCAACCGATGTACCTACATCAGTCCCATCAGTTACCATAAGCCGAGGAGGTTGATTAATATCACTTTCTGAATTAGCTAAAAAAAATGCTTTATTGCCAAGGGTTACAAACTGACGTGGAGATGAGCTTGCTGCTCCTGTTTGTATATCTTTTAGTAAAGAAGCTTGTGGAAGAGTTTGGGAAGATAAAAGAATTGCCCAAAACATGAATATACTGAGGGGGGTAAACATTTTAAGAAATGCCTTAGCGTTTTTAAGAAAGTTCATAGTACGGTTTGTTTGAATAAGTAAAAAGTATGTTTGATTTAAAAATAAATCAGTGCGACAAAAATAAAGGTATTAATAATAAAATGCTCGATTTTGCACCACATATACCTCAAAATACAAGCAAAATAGTAGTATATAAATAATGTATATTCTTAAGCTATAGCCTAATTACTTTCAATTTTATTCCCTTTTAAAATCAAAAAGGGGGCATTATTGATTACTTAGAGTCATATATTCGAAAATAAAATCCATGAACTTAAAGTTTGGCACAAGTTTGGCGGATTCAATAATATCTAATCCTTTTAGGTTATAAAACATCTTATTCGTAATATTGTATTTTATTAAAACTTATTGAACCCATTTAGTTAAATTTTTGAGTAAATTCAGTTTTAAATAAAATAAAGTACTAAACAGTGCGTTAAAAAGACGTACTGAAAGGGACAGAGAATTAACAAAATAAGTATATTTGCGCGTTCAATTAAAAAACGTTTCATTCAACGATGACAAAACTCTTTAAATTTGGTTTACTGCTGATGTTAGGTGCTTCAATGACACTCACTACATCATGCCGCAAAAAAGAAAAAAGCTCTACCACTGGTTGGAATTACAACGACCCAAAATGGGGTGGCTTCGAAAAGAAACAATATGAAGGTCAGGCTACTGGTCCGAATCTTGTTCTTATCGAAGGTGGTACTTTCAACATGGGCTTGACTGAGCAAGATGTAACTTACGAATGGAACAACGTTCCCCGTCGTGTTACAGTTTCTTCTTTTTACATGGACGAAACAGAAGTTGCAAACATTGACTACCGCGAATACCTTGAATGGCTTGACCGCGTTTATGGTGCTCAATATCCAGAAGTTATTGCTAAAGCATTGCCCGATACGCTCGTATGGCGCGAGGAGCTTTCATATAACGAGCCTTTCGTAGAGAATTATTTCCGTCACCCTTCTTACGATGATTATCCAGTTGTAGGTGTTAATTGGCTTCAAGCCAATGAGTATTGCAAATGGCGTACTGACCGTGTGAATGAGATGATACTTATCGAAAGAGGTATTTTGAAGCCCGATCTTGAGCAAAAGAACGAATCAGTTTATACCACTGAAACGTACTTAGCAGGTCAGTATCAAGGTACTGTTCGTAAAAATCTAAAAGACTTGCGCACAGGTGCTGAGCGTCAAGTACGTTATGAAGACGGTATCATGTTACCTTCTTACCGCCTTCCAACGGAGGCTGAGTGGGAATATGCAGCCTTAGGATTGCAAGGCAATATGGCTTCAACTCAAGATGAGCGTATCACTGACCGCCGTATTTATCCATGGAATGGCAATACAGTTCGTTACCAACGCCATGACCGCAACCAAGGTGATATCTTAGCCAACTTCAAGCGCAGTGGTGGTGACTATATGGGTATGGCAGGTAACTTAAATGACCATGCTTCACACGCAGCTCCAGTGCGTACATTTATGCCAAATGATTTTGGTCTATATAACATGGCGGGTAACGTAAACGAGTGGGTAATGGATATTTATCGTCCAATGACAAGCCAATCTTTACGTGATGCTGATAACCAAGATTTGAACCCTTTCCGTGGTAACTCATTTACAACTAAAGTTTTAGATGAAAATGGTAAGCCAGTTGAGCGTGATAGCTTGGGTAGAATGAAGTACAGAGATGTAAAAGATGATGAAGTTGCTAACCGTGACAACTATAAGCGTGCTAAATTGTACGATTATTTGGACGGTGACCAACAATCAAAATATTTTGAAAAAGAACCCATGTATGATTATGGTAAGCGTACTTTGATTAGTGACAAAGCACGTGTTATCAAAGGTGGTTCATGGGCTGATAGAGCATTCTGGTTATCTCCAGGCTCGCGTCGCTTCAAAGATGAAGACAAGTCAGATAGCAAGTTGGGTTTCCGTTGTGCAATGACACGTAATGGTGGACCTACTGGCAATGAAGATACAGGTGGTAATAGCTTCAAAAAAGCGAAAAAGAAAAAGACTACTCGCAAGTTTAAAAAATAAAAGAGTATTCTTTTTTACCAAGCCTCAATTTATCGTGTAGATAAATTGAGGCTTTTTTATATTTGTGAAAAATTAGCAACATTTATATGGAAAAAGAGAGTGATTATCAATTAACATCACGGCAGAAATCAATTGCCATTGTTTTAGTTATTCTGTATGTAGTCGGTACTTTAGGGTTTATTTTCAATATTTATCCGCAATTTGAAAGATTAACACCCGTTAATCTCTCTATTTCACTGATTTTAACCCTATTTTGCCATCCGAAATGGGATTGGAAGATAATTTTATTTTGCGTGTTATGCCCAATTATCGGTTTTATCGTTGAAATGAAGGGCGTTGAAACTGGGCTCATATTCGGTAAATATCAGTACGATTATGCTTTAGGATATAAGTATCGGGATACCCCCCTCAGTATTGGCGTCAATTGGTTACTCATTTCATATAGTTCAGGTGTTTTAGTCAGCTTTGCCACCGATGAGCACAGGCATTGGGCAATTAAAGCCCTCATTGCGGCGGCTCTTATGGTGAGTTTGGATGTTTTAATAGAACCCATAGCTATGAAAACGGGCATGTGGCACTGGGAAAATGATGCCGTTCCATTTCAAAATTATGTGGGTTGGTTCATTACGGGTTTCTTTATTCAATCACTTTTTTTTATTTTAAATAAAACTGTAAAAAACAAAGTAGCCGTAATTTTGTTAATTCTACAGTTTTTGTTCTTCTGGATTCTTAGTTTTAAATACTAAAACAGAGCATAACTGTTTTTAAATTTAAAATGCGAAACTTCTAAAATCTATTGTCTTTCAATCTAATTTTTGAATAAATATGGCTAATTGGTTATTTTATACTTTAGTGACACTCTCTGCAGTTGTGGGAATGGAGTTTATGGCGTGGTTTACGCACAAGTATGTAATGCATGGTTTTTTATGGAAATGGCATGAAGACCACCATCTACCAAGCCACGCAAAAGATGGCTTTTTTGAAAAAAATGACCGTTTCTTCCTCGTTTATGCCGTGCCCAGTGCAGCGTGTTATATTTATGGTTCGGCTACTCAAACGTGGTGGGTTTTCTTCATCGGAATCGGGATTTCTATCTATGGCTTAATCTACTTTTTAATTCATGATGTGTATATTCATCGCCGATTCAAATGGTTCAAATTATTGGACAATCCCTATTCAAGAGCCATTTTGAGAGCGCACGGTTCACATCACGCCAAGCAGACAAAAGAACATACGGAATCTTTTGGCTTACTTGTGATTAACCCAAAATACTTCAAACGCCGTTCCGATTGGAAAAAGAAAGTTGTAGAAGAATACGAATCACAACTTTAAGTCAACATTCCAAAAGTTTAAAACTTTTGGAATGTTGTTATCCCATATTTGCCGCAATGATAGACCAAAGCCAAGCAGTTAATTTAAAAGCGGCAAAAAGCATGGCTATCAAAACCACTAAAAACAGCATAAAAACTATTAAAAAACTGCGTTTTACTGAGGGGGGATTAGGGTTTTCGATGTAATACTGTTTCAACATCGCCACGTTCCTTCGATTGGCTTTAAAACGCAAATCAAATAAATCTCCCAGTATCGGAATAGAGCCTACAGTAGCATCGAGCGTAATATTGCCCATCATTTTAAAAAGCATCCCCACGCCTACCCCTCTGCGCACGATTGCTAAAACGATGATGGAGGAAATTCCAAAACTCAGCCAATCGCCCACAGTGGGTATCAAACCAATTAAAAAATCAACGCCAAATTTAACATTCGTAAAAGGAATGGTAAACTGATTGTCCAACAACGTTGACATTCTATCTATCCACACAAACTCGGGCAGTACTTGTGGCGTTTCAATATTATTTTCAGTCTTTCTATCCATTTTATAGATATTTCAATACCGGAATTTTTACTTTTTAATAAAACGGTTTACAAAAATAAACATCAATACGAACAGAGATAAAGTGAATAGCAATCCCACTCTCAAACTAAAAATATCCGCTAAATAACCAATCACAGGAGGGCCAATAAAGAAGCCCGCATAGCCCACAGTCGTTGCCATTGCAATGCCTGCGCTCGGGCTTACCCCCTCAGTATTTCCAGCCATAGAATAGATGATAGGCACAACATTGGAAAGTGCCAAACCGACTATGAAAAAACCTGCCAAAGCTACCCATGCGTTGACCACGGATAGAGTAAAAGCAAGCCCAATAACCGACAATAAACAGCTGATAATCAATACTTTACGCCGTCCAAGTTTATTAATAATATAATCACCCAATAACCTTCCAAAAAACATAGCCCAAGCGAATGATGCGACACCTAAGGCAGCAAATCCTTCACTTTCGCCCACCACTTTATTCAGATAATTGGCTGACCAATCGGCAATGGAGCCTTCCCCCGTCATTCCACAAAATGCAATGATACCAAGTGGTAAAATAGCCTTAGTAGGCAATCGAAACTTAGGTAACTCTTCTTCACCTCCCTCTTGTGTACTCGTCTTAAATTCGGGTGTTTTATCATCAATTAAATTAAAAATTGCCCATAGGGAAATGACAAAACAAAATGCTGAAACAATGATAAAATGCCAACTCAAAGATGTCCCCCACTTGGCAAATAATGCCCCAATATTAGCTCCCAAACCCATTGCACCGCTAAAAACAGCGTGAAATGAGGACATAATGGGCTTTTGATACTTGCGTTCCACAAAAACTGCTTGTCCATTTATGGCTACATCCATGGAGCCACCACACACACCCATCATAAAAAAAACGGGCACTATCACCCATAAAGTATTCATAAAAGGAATAAATGGAAATACGAAACAGAAAAAAAGAGCCGTTGCCGAAGAAACACCTTTACTCCCAAAACGATTCGTTATTACGCCCGCAAAAGGCATCGCCGTAATCGCGCCCGCCGCATTACACAACAAAACAGTACCTAAAAGTGAGTTTGAAAAGCCATAAAGAGATTGTATTTCGGGCAAGCGCGCTACCCAATTGGCATAAATTAAGCCGTTCATGAAAAAGAGAATGGATACGGCTATTCGATTTCGTTTCATAAATTTTTAAAGTAATATTTTTTCAATCTCCAACCAACTATTCACCCTCTCGTGCCTGCCCACGTCTGCTTTTGTATTGTGTGGCGCGGTGAAAAGTAAGGTTTTCCCATCAAAATAATTCAAATTTTTAAAATGGTCATCAATCATAATATCGGCTTTTATGATGGTTTTTGAACCACAAAAGCACATTTGACGCCATGAAATAAAAGGGAAATGCTCTCCTAACCAAGCTTGTTTTTCAGTCAAACTAATTGGAAATTCAGTAGCCGCAGAGACTATAAAAATTTCATATCTTTGATTTAAAACCTCCATAACTCTTTGACTGTCAATCATTAAAGGCATCGTTCGAAAGAACCCCTCAGTATTGACCCATTCTCGATAGTTAGGAAAGGCAATGCCATCCTCTAAGCCATCTATTTCATCCAACGTTTTAAAAACACCCGTTTCCATCTGTTGCCATTTCAAAAATTGGGCGGTGACATCAGCCATGACACCGTCCATATCCACGGCTATTCGTTTCGATTTCATTCCTAAAAATCAAGTTTTAAATTTGAGAATAAGCAGTAGGCTCTAAAAATGTTCTGAATATTTTAGAGACCGTATTGGCGTACTCAGGGGCTTTTGAAATGCGTTTCCACACATCATCTGCGCTGAATTTTGACCAATTTTTATCCCGTTCTTCCATGTTTTTAAAAGTCAACATATACGTTAATCTCGGCATATTTCCACCCGCAATCACTTCGCCAAAAAAAACTGGATTCAAGCCTGTGCGATAAAATATATCTAATTCCTCCTTATTAAACATCAATATTTTCCGGCGGACGGCGTCATCGCTATAGCCTTCATAACTCCTTACTTCAAATATCCGAGGCTCACTCTTAGTCGGTAGTAACTTCGGTAAGCCATCAAATGCATTCATTAAAGACGAACTGACTCGATTATAAGGCACACGATCAGCTGGCAAATTGAGGAAATCCGAAGCCGCTTTTTTATAATCTTCATCCATTTTCACCTTTTCATTCACCCCAATATAATCCTCAAATGAAGCGTAAGGAATAAGCATGTACACTTTTGCTGGGTCAGATTTTCCAATTTCACTAAAAACTCCGACAGTTTTTACACCGTGTTTATTAAAAGCAGGAAGGAGCGCATTTTTGAAATACTTTTCCACTTCCCCACGCGGCGAATTAAAATTAAACTCATACTCCCGCCATTCGTACAATTCCTTTTTCGCAGCCGAATTATCCAATTTCACAGCGCCAGAGGCTGCCAATACTGAGGGGGTAGCCATCAGCGAAGCCTTCACGAAATTCCTTCTTTTCATTATTTTAGATTATGATTGTATAGAAATGATTTTTCAACCTACTTTTATTAAGCTCTTATAGAAAAGTAGGTATTACCAAACGCTAAGATGCGATTATTTTATTTTACCATGAAATCGAAGGAGATGATTCTCTGCTTTTTCATTAAAAATGCATAAAATCAAGCGTTTTGTCAACTTATCGGAAGGGTCAAAAAGGATTTTGATGGGGTTATGCACATAGCCATTGTCGCCAAATAGCACAATTTGTTCTTGTTTGGTAGCCAGTCGAAAACACAAAAGTTCCTCGGCTGTTTGAGGAATGGGCAAATCGCCGAAGCCCTCCTCTTCTAAAAAAGCTTTGATCATATTAAGGCTGGCATTGAGGGTCGTACCAGAGAATTTGGTTTGATACTGCCAACCATCACTAATACCACCTTCATAATCGCTTCCAGCTATTGGAAAATCATCCTTAATCATTTATGATAGAGCTTAATAAGTAGTTGGGCTAAAATAACCGATAATTTCGTTTTTAAGTCGGCTCTCAAAATTATAGAAAATTCTCCGCTGCGCTCTGTATTTTCTATAATTTTAAGCCCGACAGAAACTATCGCTTATTTCTAAACGCCTACTTACTTCTTTTTTTGCAATAATTTAAACACAAAATTAGTTTTTTTAAACAAAAAAATCATAAAATAATACTTTTTGTTTTTTAAAATTGTTAAAATTTAACAATTTCATTGAAAAATTAACACTAATTTTGCAGTCATAAAACAGACATGCATGAATAAAACTACTTTTTTTTTAATTCTACTTTCATTAGTAGGGTCAAAATCAGTTAGCCAAAAAATTACAATACTGCTGGATGATAATCCAAGTTCCACTCCAACTGTTACTAAAGCTCCATTTAAATATAATAAAGATTTTGCCTACAGCTTCACTCTCGATGATGCCACGGTAGATGCATTTAATCATGCCCTCCCAGTACTTCAAGGGGGTGCAATTAAGGAGGTAGAAGCCATTTTTCCGGGTTTTTATTACACTGATGGCTGTGGAAATAGTTTCCCCTTTAAATCAGGAGTAGCTTGGAATTCAGCCAATATTAATGGCGAAGATACGCACACAGGAGAGGTAAAAGGATTATTGACGTGGAAACAGCTTGATTCACTATATGCACTGGGGTGGGATGTATTCAATCATAGTTTTTCCCACAAATCCAGATGGCTGACCCAGATGAGCAATACTGACTACACCGATGAAATATTAAAAAATCAAGTCGGTATTCGGGAAAAAACGGCAAAAAAAATAGATACTCCCGTTTTTGTAGTCCCTTCTGGAGATGATATTTATCAAGAAATTGCTCTCCAATTGGGCAATAAAATAGTGTTTGATCAATCAGGGAATGTCTCTGGTTTTGGCGGTTTACAAGTAGATGGCGATATTAATTTGAATAGTTTAAAAGTTCATCGCCAGACCCTCAATGAAGGCGCAGCTAATTTTATAGTGGATAAAATCGCCGATAGAGCCCAAAACGGGGGACATTATTGGTACAATGAATTTACCCACCGCATCGACGATTTTGATTCGGGAGGTGCCAATTTTTACAGTTTTAAAAACCAAATGCAGAAGATAGCTACCAACTGGGGTAAAAATGGCAGTGACAGAGTCTGGATGGCACCACTTCAAGAGGTTTTTGAATATCTTGTTTTTCGACAATCTATCAGATATACGACGAGTATTTCAAATAAGAAAATTGAAATAAATATTGATGCGTCCAATGTACCCTCCTGGTTGCGGAGAAAAACATTGACTTTTATAGTTAATTCTACGAGCAGTTTCAGCCAAGTAGATGCCCCTTTGAGCATTAAAAAATCATTTAGAGGGGCAGGCAATGTCAAAATCCTCAATTTGGATTTTACGAATTATACGCCATCCACGAGCATTCAAGAAGCTATCCCCTCAGTATTTAAGCTCTTCCCCAACCCCGTTAACAATATCTTGAATGTCGAAATCACTGATGATTGGGTCGGTGATTCACAATTTACTATAACTGATATCAGTGGAAAATCAGTCATTTCTTCCAATATGACCAATAAAAAGCTGAATATAGATATCAGCACACTCTCCAAAGGCGTATATTTTTTCAAGCTTACACAACAACAGAATAGCTACATATCTAAATTTATTAAAATTTAAAATGCGCTACTTTATAAGTTTAATGCCAACTTTTTCCTAAAAAAACTGTTATTGCATTCAGTTTTAACATTATTCAGAAGCGATAGATTTTATGAAAATTGGTATTATAGGAGCAGGAATAGCAGGATTAGCCACCGCCACAAGGCTTGCAAATAAAGGTCATGAAGTACATGTTTTTGAAGCCAATAATTATGCTGGTGGCAAATTATCTGAATTTACTTTAAAAGCTCCTCAAAAAACGCCTTTTGAGACCGAAAGAGCATATCGCTTTGATGCCGGTCCCTCACTTTTCACGATGCCCATGTATGTTGAAGACCTTTTTGAAGATGCAGGCGTGGATATATCACCTTATTTTGGCTACGAAAAAATGGACGTTGTGTGTCAGTATTTTTGGGATGATGGCACTCGACTCACAGCTTGGGCGGATATTGAAAAACTGGCACAAGAGGTTGAAAATCAATTGAATATAGATGGTACAATCATCATAAAAGCATTGCATTCAGCTAAAAGAAAGTACCACCTTGCAGGTCGTATTTTCCTTGAAAAAAGCCTACATAAGCTTAAAACGTGGTTGAGTCCACAAGTGCTAAAAGCCTTTGTGTTAATGCCCTCTTTTGATATATTTAAAACAATGAATGCCACACACGAAGCATTTACTCAAAACCCAAAACTCATCCAATTTTTTAACAGATTCGCTACTTACAATGGCTCAAACCCCTATAAAGCATCGGGAATGTTGAGCGTAATTCCTCATTTTGAACACGGCATAGGCACTTTTTACCCTAAAGGAGGCATGTACGAAATTACTCAATCCATTTATCGATTGGCTCAATTAAAGGGCGTTCATTTCCATTTTAATAAAAAGGTAAAAGAGATTAATATTAAAAACGGAGCGGTAGAAGGGCTAAATACTGAGGGGGGAGAAAAATATGATTTTGATTTGGTGGTGTCCAATATGGATGTCTATTTTACATATAAAAAATTGATGCCAGATGAAAAACATCCCGAAAGAACCTTGAATCAAGAACGCTCTACATCAGCTTTGATTTTTTATTGGGGAATCAAAAAGTCATTTAAAGAACTCAATTTGCACAATATTTTCTTTTCAAATGACTATAAAAAAGAGTTTGATTACTTGGAAAAAGGCACTGTTTATGATGATCCAACAGTATATGTCAACATTACTTCAAAATTAACACCTACTGACGCTCCTGAGGGTTGCGAAAATTGGTTTGTGATGGTGAATGTGCCTCATAACTCAGGTCAAGATTGGGATTCTATTATCAGTAAAACACGATTGGATATTATTACTAAAATATCAAAAGTATTAAACACTGATTTACAGTCAATTATAGAAATAGAAGAAATGCTCACCCCCCTCAGTATAGAATCAAAAACAGCATCGTATGGAGGAGCGTTGTATGGTACAAGCAGCAATTCCATGATGTCAGCTTTTTTGAGACATAAGAATTTCTCTTCGGATATAAAAAATCTATATTTTTGTGGAGGTTCCGTTCATCCTGGCGGCGGCATTCCTCTTTGTTTATTGTCTGGGAAGATAGTATCAGAGCTAATCGAAAACGAGGCTAATTAAGGCTGGGCTTTGGCAAGGTAAAAAAGAATGTAGTACCTACGCCCTCAGTACTTTCAAGCCAAATATCGCCACCTACGCTACCCACTATTTTTTTACATGTAGCTAAGCCAATACCAGTGCCTTCATATTCAGTATGTTTATGCAATTTTTCGAAAATACCAAATACTCTTTCACGGAATTCTTCTTTAATTCCAATACCATTATCCGTAAAACTGATTAAGAATTGCTCACCATTATCCTGAGCCAATATTTTAATTTCAGGTAAAACACCCTTCCTTCTGAATTTGATTGAATTAGCGATGAGATTTTGAAACAATTGCACCATCTCGGTATGATTAGCCTCTATAACAGGCAGTTTATTCGCCATAATAGAAGCATCCGTATCCTTCATAGTTGCTAACATATTGTTGATAACTACAAAAAGCGTATTATTTAAATCGATATCTTTGACATCTTCTTTTTTCTTACCTAATCGTGAGTACTGTAATAAATCATTTAATAACGCTTCCATTCTCTCCGCACCATCATTGACATATCCCATAAACTCATGGACAGACTTATCAGTATGCCCCAGTAATCTTTTTTGAGTGAACCCAGAATACATCCGAATCATTCTTAAAGGCTCTTTCAAGTCATGTGAAGCCACAAATGCGAAGTTTTCAAGTTCCGAGTTAGATTTTCGAAGCGTTATCTGAATTTCTTCAAGCTCCTCATTTTTTTGGGAAATCTCCGCTTTTTGCTGTTCTAAAAGTTCTTTCTGCTGCTCTAATAAGGATTTCTGTTCTTCTAAAAGAGCTTTCTGTTTGTTAAGCATTTTAATAATCAATGCTTGACCAGTTTCAAAGATTATTACTGTGCCGAAAATAGCTAAAAAAAGGAAAAAATAACTAATGAAATAATAATCTGCTCCGTTTATAATAGTACTAGTAGGCATTTTATCTTGATAAAGGAACAGTACATAAGTATATATTAAAAGAGCACTAATCCAGAAATATCCAGATCTTTTATTTGCAAATAGTAGGGCTATGATAGGTGAAATGATAAGCCAAAGAAGATTATCCGAATGTATTCCTCCTGTTTCTGGGACAAATGGAGCCAGAGGAGCTGCGAAAACAGCTGCTAAAAGATTGCCTGCAAGATTAAGATTACCATATTTGCGGAACAAATAAGTTAAAATAATCATAAAAATTACTGCAGGGAATATTGGTACTGGGTTATCAGGAGCAATAATTGAAGAAAAAACAGTAAGTATAAGCCCTGTAACAATTATAAAAAAATGTATATATGTTAAAATTTTCGCTTTCCTATAAAAAATTGGGTTCTCCTTCAATTTTTTAGGAATTAGGCGATCCATAAAATTATTTAGATATCTCATAGATTATACATGAATTATACTTTTAGAAAAATACTTTAATAATTCACTATAATTACACGTCAAAGATAGTACCAATAAATAGAAATAACTTTAGTTATCAATTTTGATAACCAAAGTTATTTCTATTTAAATTAAAAGGAAATTGATAAATCTTAATAAGCTAATGCAAATGCTTTAAATATTTCCTGTTTATTAACTTTTTGCTTCTTCTCCATATCTTCTAAATGATTAGCTAATGTAGAGAGCATATCGTAAATATCTTGAATTGAAAGATTGGTATTTAAAGTAGTTCGCAACCCAGTATTTTTATACGGTACAGCAGGAAATACTGATAAGTTCAGTAAATACCCACTATCCAACATCCTTTTTGTAATTTCATAACCTGTTTCAGGTGTTCCTACACCTATAAAAAATATTGGCGTTTTAACTTCACTTACGAGGGGCAGTCCTAATGCTTTTGCAGTTAAAACATAATACCTCATCAAATCTGCAAGTTTTTCTTGTCTTTCATATATTTCATTACTTAAATGTATTTTACATGAAGCGATGCTTGCACCAAGTGTTACAGGCTGTGGGGGGCCAGAAAAAACAAGAGTAGAGCCACAATTCTTTACAATCTCTCTGGTTTCTCTATTAGGATATACTAACAC
>JANPHO010000401.1:0-3008 GCA_031424515.1 Saprospiraceae bacterium | reverse complement strand
CCCAAACAAGCCGTGATGGATAATGCTTGGAAATTAGCAGATATTGAAAAGGAGATGCGGGCTCAAATCGAAATGGCGAAGAAATATATACCCCGCCTGAGCCACGTTTCGGGACACATGAACAGTCTCGCATTTGCCCCCGAAGTCAAAGCTTTAGCAGAAAAAATAGGTAAAGAATACAATTTGCCAATGGTGGATGCAGGCTCACAAAATGACATATCCTACATAGGTTTTGATTTTAAAAATAAAACCACCGAAGAGCGGATTGACGGTTTTATCAAAATGCTGGATAAGTTGGAAGATGGAAAAACCTACGTTTTTGTCGAACACCCCGGCATTGATAATGATGAATTAAGAGCGATTTACCACATTGGCTATGAGGATGTTGCGAAAGGGCGGCAGGATATTACCACCATTTTCACAAGTGAAAAAGTCAAAGCGGCTATCATTCAAAAAGGTGTAAAATTGGTAAGTTATAGAGAAGCTTTGAAGAAATAGAACATAGAATCAGCGATTTTGGATTGATGAGATACCCCCTCAGTATTTTATCAATCCAAAGCTCTTTTTAGTATATTTTTGCATACTCCATTTTAAATAGTAAAACTGCTCCCCTACTCTATTTTAAAATTCATCAAAATAATTTATCCTATTATACTAATTTTAGATTATTAGTTTTTTAGTTTAATCTAATTTATTAAAATATTACCTTGTCTCTGCCTTAATAACTCACCATAAAATAAATGAAATAAAACTAACCTGAAAGGCAAAAACCCACTATTTTTATACTAAAACCTAAGATTCATTACTTGAATTCCCTTTATTTAAAACAATGAAATCAAATTTTAAAATTAAAAAAATGGAAAAAAGAACGAAAGACAATCCGTGGAAATTAAAAACCCCAACCCAAACATCCGAGTACGAAATGTACATGGATGTCAACAAAGAGGGCACAGAAATTATAGTCTGTAAGGTCGGCACCACTATATTGCATTACGACGCCAAGTGCCTAACAGACCTTCATAATATGCTCAAAGCACACGGCGATTGGATGGAATTGGGAGCAGCAGATGAGCAAAAACCCGCTAAAGATGGCACCGTTGAAGCTTGGGGTCGTTCTGAAAACAACCCTGTTGGTGGTTGGTATGGCTTGAAAAAGGGTTTTCGTGGGCGATTTGGTATGTATGTGCCCCCTTTGATGGAGGTATTGGGTTTAGTGGAATTGGAGCACAACCCCAAAAATAATCGTGTAAGAGCCAAATAAAGCAAAAATACTGAGGGGGCCTCTTTTCAATTAAGAGACTCCTTTTTTATTTCTTGTCCCTATTAAAAGTGTCTAATTCGGATTAATTTTTGAAAGATATCAATTTTTAGTAATCACTCTTTTAAACCTTATAGCCTTTTAAAGTGTCAAACCCTCAAAAAACTTTAAATATGAATAAAATCACCTACATTCTCATTTTAAGTCTTATTTCCCTTACCGCTAAAGCGCAAAATTACTATTTTCCGCCGCTTACAGGCACGACTTGGGAAACTTCGACCCCTCAGTCATTGGGTTGGTGTACTGAAAAGGTGGATACTTTGTACAAATATCTTGACAAAACCAACACCAAAGCCTTTATTGTTTTGAAAAATGGGCGCATCGTTTTAGAAAAATACTTCGGTACTTTCACCAGCGATAGCTCATGGTATTGGGCTTCAGCAGGCAAAACTTTAACGGGTTTTACGGTAGGAATTGCCCAACAAGAAGGTTTTTTGAAAATTCAAGATACAACTTCAAAATACCTCGGTAAAGGGTGGACTTCTCTGACGGCGGCTCAAGAGGATAAAATTACGGTGCGTAACCAACTAACAATGACCACCGGACTAAATGATGGTGTGGCAGATAGCGATTGTACCCTGCCCTCTTGTTTACAATACAAAGCGGACGCAAATACACGATGGGCATACCACAACGCCCCTTATACGCTGTTGGACAAAGTGATTGAAACCGCCACGGGCAGTAACTTAAACACCTATATTCAGAATAAAATCCGTTCAAAAATAGGTATGACGGGGCTTTTCGTGAAATTGGGTTATAATAATGTTCATTTTAGCACGGCTCGTAGCATGGCTCGTTTTGGGCTGCTGCTGCTCAATAAAGGCAAATGGTCAACGACTACTATACTATCTGATACCGCTTACTTTCGGCAAATGACGAACAGTTCACAGAACATTAACCCATCTTACGGGTATTTGACGTGGCTAAATGGCAAATCTGCGCTGATGGTTCCGTCTTCCCAGATAGTATTTCCGACGAGTTTTAGCCCGAATGCACCCGCTGAAATGTTTGCGGCGTTGGGTAAAAACGGTCAAATCATCAACGTTGTACCCAGCCAAGGCTTAGTTGTAATCCGCATGGGCGATAACCCTGACAACTCCCTTGTTCCTTTCACTTATTGCAATGATATTTGGAAATTGCTTTCACCCGTTATCTGTAACAGCAGCACATCTATCAAAAACGTCTTGGATACTGAGGGGGTTATCATCTATCCGAACCCCAGTTCTGACAAAATTTTCATCCGTTTTGATAAAGATTTAAGGGAAGGAAAATTTGTTTTAATCAATCAATTAGGGCAAGTTTTAAGGCAGAACAATGTCAAAGGGCAAACCGAAGAGCTTTCAATTTCAGACTTATCCAACGGTTTCTATTGGCTTCACATTCGCAGTGAAAATGGTAATTGGGTAAAAAAGGTGGTGAAGAATTAATGCAAAAACTATGGTTTATAAACGCTCTATTTTAAAGCCGAGTCATAGGAAGCCTTGAAGGCTTCCTATAACTCCAACACAAAAAATACTGTCCTCTCCAATTCCCCAAAAAAGGATACCTCTTACCTCTACCCTAACCTATTATTTTTCATTTTTTTTCCTAAAGCTGTCTAAATTATTTTATTAGTTTAATCTAATAAGTTACAAAATATTGATAATCAATATTTTAATAATTAATTAGATTAAACTAATATTAGCTTAAA
>JANPHO010000400.1:0-2957 GCA_031424515.1 Saprospiraceae bacterium | reverse complement strand
GCTTTGAATAATCCTGAAGCTTTCGCTACTGTTGTGAATAAAGTGAAATAAATTTCATTTTTTAGCATCACAGAAAAAGGGAACTGATTGTATCAGTTCCCTTTTCTTTTGTCTATAATTTAAAACATTAAGCCGCCACTTTAAGCCATTGCAAAATAGCTTTGGCGGGTACACTTGAAGTGATTTGAATATCGTGCACCTCTCCTATTTTAAAAAAAATGTAATCACCTGCTCTCATCCTTACTACTTTCTTGATGCTACCATCTTCGTTGTAAATATGGCATTCACAAGTGCCATCTAATAAAATAAAACTTTCTAATATGTCGTGATGGACTTCTTCTGGCACTTCTTCTATCACCCACGCCAAATTCATTTCCACAATATCATCATTTCTAAGCGGGTGAAAATACACATTTTCTATATCTGCGGGTTGCTCTATTCCTTTTACAGCTTCTTCCCAATCCAACCAATTGGATTCTGGCGAAATCAAGGGTACATTATCCAAAGAAATAACTTGACGGTTATTCGCTAAATTATTCAGTTTCTGAATATTACCCAAGATTTTATCTTTCAGACTGAGGGGGGGAGCAACAGCATGTGCCTCTGCATACTTCAGCAATGCCTCTTCCGATTTTTCAATTTCCTCTTCCATTGAAAGAGCCGATGTATTCTGCTGCCCTTGCAAAATATCGCGTAAAGACTCTTTTAATATGTTATAACTATTTTCCAAAATATATTAAAATCTATTTTATAATTCAAAATATCGCTTTAATTCCTGCAATCCGAGTCTTGCTCTGGTTTTTACAGTGCCCAAAGGTACGCCAAAGGTGTCAGAAATTTCTTGTTGTGTATATCCCTCAAAATACATCCACTCAATTACGTCTCGGTACTGAGGGGTTAGCTTTTTAACGATGGAATCGAGCCCAATTACCTCGACCCTGATTGAAGAACTTCTCGAGATGGTATCCGTATTTACGAGAGTATCCAGACTTTGGTTTTTTAATTTTTGTGAATACAACTTCGAACGAGTGAAATCAATAGCCGTGTTCCGCGAAATATTCAACAACCAAGTGGATAATTTACCTTTAGTGGCGTCATAGCTTTGAGCATTTCGCCACACTTTAACAAAACAATCTTGCAATAAGTTTTCTGCATCTTCTTCAACCATTACAATACGTTTTATCACACCATACATCATAGCGGAATAATTATCGTACAATATAGCATAGCCGTCATTATCGCCTGCTCGCAGCAGTTCGATTAAGGCATCTTCGGATACTGTATTTATGGTATTTTTAAAATAGGTCATAATGAGTGAAATTCAAACGCACACTAAAATACCTTTTAGCTCGTTCAAAATTAGACATTTTTTAAGCCATCCAACAATTTTTAAGACAAAAAATACTATTACAGGCAAATTAAGTATGGAATTTGTATTCTCTTGACTTTATGGAATCACAGAACTACGTGTTTTTACGAAATATGTAGATTATGCATATCTTTGATGCTCCAACTTGAAAGTCAATTAATTATCTCCTTAAAATGAAAAAAAAATTGGTCAATTATATCCTCATCGCTCTGGGCTCAATTATGTTGAGTAACTGTAATAAACAGACTGAAAATCAAGATGTACCCCTCAGTTTTGATAGTAGTAAAAAGCTCGTTTCAGACCAAATCATCAGCGTTTTTGAAAATAGCACGCCCACTATTCAGTACAATTACATTGAAAACTTAAAAGATGGTCGAGGTTTCACAGCGGGAAGAGCGGGTTTTACAACGGCTACTTGTGACTTGTTAGAAGTGGTCAATCGATATACTCAAAAAGTGCCCAATAATGTGTTAGCCAGTTTTATTCCTAAATTAAAGCCCTTGTGCAATAATAATGATTCTTCTACTTCGGGCATCATTAACCTTCCTCAGGCTTGGATAACCGCAGCTAAAGACCCTATTTTTAAACAAATGCAGGATAGTGTTTCCGACGAATTTTATTTCAAACCAGTTTTAGCTTATACCCAAAAACTATCGCTCAAGTATCCTTTGAGTATTCTGAATCTCTACGATGCCTGCATTCAGCATGGCGATGGAACTGACCTTGATGGCTTAGCAGCCATGATAAAACGTACCAATCAGGCTTTGGGAGGCTCTCCTACTGAGGGGGTAGATGAAAAAAAGTGGTTGGAAAAGTTTATGACTATTCGTAAAAACACCTTACAAAATCCGGCAAATACATCCACAAAAGAGGTTTGGCGAGAGTCTGTTTATAGGGTGGATGCTTTGCGAAAAATATATGATGAGCAAAATTTCAACCTTAAAACTCCTCTAAAATTAGTGGTTTGGGGAACAACTTTTAACTTGCCTGAATAATTGGATTCAGTTTTTAATAACCATTTTTTTAAAACCATACATAAAAGCTATATTAGGTATTTTGAACCACGAACCTGCCTTTGTCGGCAGACAGGTTCATCGGATTACACGAATTACACTAATTTAGATGTTGACAGAATTAAAGCGAATGACACTAAAATTGCCCTTAAGGGCAATTTATTCGTGAAATTAGTTAAAATTGTCAGCACGTAAATTAGTGTAATCCGATGAACCTGTCTGCCGACAAAGGCAGGTTCGTGGCTTAATAACTTTTATGTATGGTTTCAAAGGTGTTTTTAATCTATTTCGATGAGTGCATAGTCATTATTGAAACCTCGTGACCCACTAAGACTTGAATAAACAAGCATTGACTAAATTTTAAAAAACCAATAAAGGTATCTTTATATAAAGATGTAAATGCGGAATTTTCTGTTTTATTGTATATCAATAATAATATTACTGTACAAATTGAAAAGCCAAGCTAAAAAGTAGTGGAAAAGAGCATAAATTTGATTAACCACAATCAAAAAAAGCATGCTCCAACCACTACACAACAAACTTAGTACAATACAAGGTCGCTACCAAGCCTGTGT
>JANPHO010000399.1:0-7175 GCA_031424515.1 Saprospiraceae bacterium | reverse complement strand
AATCTGCTTTAAAATTTGATATTTTAAATAATTTTATTTTTGTAATTAATCCTTTTTGCAGAAATTAAGAAAAACCGTGCCACCGCTTAACGCGGTGGCACGGTTTTAAAGTTCCAATTTCAAAAAAGCTCCCGTATGAGACCCATCAGTCTTAGCAATTTTTTCGGGTGTTCCTGCACACACGACATTACCTCCTCGGTATCCGCCTTCGGGACCAATATCAATCACATAATCGGCTACTTTAATCACATCCATATTGTGCTCAATAATTATAACGGTATTTCCCTTTTCAACCAAGCGATTGATAACGCTTAAAAGCAACTGAATATCTTGAAAATGTAAACCAGTAGTGGGTTCATCAAGGATATACATGGTATTACCAGTATCTTTTTTCGATAATTCCTCCGCCAATTTAACCCTTTGCGCCTCACCTCCTGATAAAGTAGTTGCTTGCTGCCCTAACGTGATATAACCCAAACCCACTTCTTGCAACGTTTTCATGCGGCGATAAATATTCGGTATTTTATCAAAAAACGTAACGGCTTCGTCCACCGTCATATTCAAAACGTCATTGATACTTTTGCCTTTGTATAAAACTTCGAGCGTTTCACGATTGTAGCGACGACCTAAGCACGTCTCACAATCCACTTCCACATCGGGTAAAAAATTCATTTCAATGACCCTTTTCCCCCCGCCTTCACACGTTTCACAACGACCGCCTTTTACATTAAAACTAAAGCGCCCCGGTTTGTAACCCCTAATTTTAGACTCTGCTAAACCAGCAAAAATATTGCGAATATCACTGAAAACGCCTGTGTAAGTTGCAGGATTTGAGCGTGGCGTGCGACCAATAGGCGATTGGTCTATCTCAATCACTTTATCCAAATGCCCTAAGCCTTGTAGCCTTTGGTAAGGCATTGGTTTTTTAGTAGAATTATAGAAATGTTGCTTCAAAATAGGATAAAGCGTTTCATTTATCAAGGTAGATTTTCCACTACCCGAAACCCCCGTAATGAGTGTCAACGTTCCTAAAGGAATGGTAATGGATACATTTTTGAGATTATTACCCGTTGCCCCCGTTAAAATGAGTTCTTTTCCGTTGCCTTTTCTCCTATGTTTAGGCACTTCAATTCTCTTAATATTATTCAAATATTCCGCCGTAACGGTCTGATTTTTCAAAAATACTGAGGGGGTGCCTTCGCCGACCAATTCGCCACCGTGTTTCCCCGCGCCGGGACCCAAATCAAGAATATAATCCGAAGCCATCATTATATCCTTATCGTGTTCCACCACAAGCACCGTATTACCAATATCTCGTAATTGCATCAAAGCTTCGATGAGCCTTTGATTATCCCTTTGATGCAAACCAATACTCGGCTCATCAAGGATATAAGTAATGCCCGTGAGTTGGGAACCAATCTGAGTAGCCAACCGAATGCGCTGAGATTCCCCACCCGACAGCGTTCCCGAAGGACGATTCAAGGACAAATAATCCAATCCGACATTTAATAAAAAGCCCAAACGCAGGCGAATTTCTTTTAAAATATCCTTCGCAATCGTCTTTTGACGCTCTGTTAATTGCGTTTCAATATCTTCAAACCATTGCGAGAGAGTGACAACATCTAAAACAGACAATTCTCCAATATGCTTTTCAGCTATTTTTATGTGCAATGACTCTTTTTTTAACCTAAAACCGTTGCACTCAGGGCAAGTAATCACCGTCATAAATTCCTCAGCCCAAGTCGCTATTTTTTCAGAACCCGTATCTTCATACCAGCGTTTGAGCATATTGACTAATCCAGTAGAGGCTAAATCATAGACATATAAATCTTGTTGAGGAACATTATTCGGTAAACTAACCGTTTTTTTCTCACCACCATACATCATCACATTAAAAGCAGCCTCCGGAATATCTTTTATTGGCGTTGATAAGGCAAAATTATACTTTTTGGCAATGGCTCGAATTTGTTGAAACATTGAATTTTCGCGCACTTCACCAAAAGGAACGATGCCTATATCGTTAATGCTTTTGGTCGGGTCGGGTACAACTTTATCCATATCTGCCTCCGCTACTTGCCCCAAACCCTTGCAATGCGGACAAGCTCCGTAAGGTGAGTTAAATGAAAACGTATTGGGTGATGCTTCTTCGTAACTAATCCCTGATTCCGCATCCATCAAATGTTTTGAAAGCATGGTCAATTTACCATCATCTCCTCCATTTGGGTTTACTTGAAGTAAAAAAATAAGCCCATTGCCCATTTTCATCGTCGTTCCCAGAGAAGTAATCAACCGCTCACGACGCTCTTCGGAGACTTGGATTCTATCAATAACGACCTCAATATCATGTACCTTGAACCTATCAACTTGCAAACCGGGCTCAAGGTCAAGCAATTCACCGTCCACACGTACTTTGGTATAACCCTGCTTCCGAATACCATCAAAAAGTTCACGATAATGCCCTTTACGCCCGCGCACAAGCGGGGCTAAAAGCATTATTTTTTCACCGTCAAACTGCTCAAAAATGAGATTCAATATTTGCTCATCGGTATATTTCACCATTTTTTTACCCGTTTCGTAGCTATATGCATCACCTACACGAGCAAAAAGAAGGCGCATGAAGTCATATATTTCAGTGATTGTTCCCACCGTAGAGCGTGGATTGCGACCCGTTGTTTTTTGTTCTATTGAAATAACAGGACTTAAACCCGTGATTTGTTCCACATCGGGGCGTTCCATTGAGCCAATAAACTGACGAGCGTAGGCAGAAAATGTCTCCATATACCGCCTTTGACCTTCGGCGTAAATTGTATCAAAAGCCAGTGACGACTTACCGCTGCCACTCAAACCTGTAATCACAACCAATTGATTACGAGGTATTTTAACACTTATATTTTTAAGATTATGAACCTTAGAGCCAGTCACTTCTATGTGCTCCTGAGCCAGCATAGTAGGCGTAGGAGGCAACAGCGTAGGACTTTCTGAAATCGAGTGATTAGATGACATTTGTTTTATTATTTTGCAAACGACAAAAATACAAAAAAACGTTTTGTTTTAAAATATTTGTTTTAAAATTAAATTTTAAATGAGATAAAACTTTTTATTATTAATTTTGACGTCTTAATCAAGAGCATTTTCAACATAGTATTTCATACAAAGGTTGTACTTGCTCGATTTTATATTCAAAGAAAGCAAAATAAAATTTGGGAACTAAGCTGCCGCTAACGGTTATTTTTACTACTTTTAATGAGGATGATAATATTGCCTATGCGCTTGATTCTGTCATAGATTGGGCGGGGGAGGTGATTGTAGTGGACTCCTTTAGTACTGATAATACTGAGGGGGTAGTTAAAAAATACAAAAATGTTCAATTTTTACAACATCTTTATTTTGGCCCCGCTCTTCAAAAAAATTGGGCGATTCCACTTGCCAATAATGAATGGGTACTCTTGATGGATGCAGATGAAAGAGTAACGACTGCATTAAAAAATGAAATTAATGATACTTTAATTCAGACAATATCGGATAAAAATTTTAATTTCGACTGTTTTTGGATAGGTTTTACGCATCATATTTGGGATAAAAAAGTGCGCTATTCAGGGTGGCAAAACGATAAAACTATTCGATTAATCAAGCGAGATATATGCCGCTATAATCAAAATAAAGTCCACGAGGAGATAATTACTGAGGGGGTACGCGTAGGCAAACTTGAAAATAAATTTGACCATTACACGTTTAAAAACATTAGACATTTTGTTGATAAGCAACTGCGCTATGCCGCTTGGTCTGCCGAAGATAAAGAAAAAACAACGGGCGAAATATCATATTATCACTTATTTTTAAAACCTTTTTCACGCTTTTTTAAGCATTTTATTATAAAAAAAGGCTTTTTAGATGGTCATATAGGTTTTATGATCAGCGCCATTGCTGCTTGGACTGTTTTCATGCGCTATTTGTATTTACTTGAAAATCGTAATTCATCAAAGCCGCTTAAGTAAGCTTTAAATTAAAAAATCAATTTCTTATTCTGAAACTCCTTTTCAAATGAAAAATGTATTGTTTGCTATTTCAATAATGGCGATATGTGGAATTAATTATTCATGCAATTCTTCTAAAACTGGAAAAAATAGTTCTTCTTCCACTAAGCCTTCAACAGGTACTACCAAGCCCGAAGAGGTGGGCATTGGTGAAGTTTCGAAGGAAACGCTCGTAAATTTTTACGTTACTGACCAGTTGACAGCCGTGATGGAGAAAGCTAAACGAGAAAAAAAGGTCGTTTTTATTGATTTTTTTACCACTTGGTGTGCCCCTTGTCGCATGATGGATCAATCCGTTTTTGTAGACGAGGATGTGGCAACTTATATGAATCAAAATTGCATTAATATGAAAATTAATGCTGAAAAAGGGGAGGGCGTGGCTTTGAAACTTCAATACAACGTCAATGCATACCCATCTTATATTTTTATCAATGCGGACGGTGATGAAGTTATCAAAAAAGAAGGCTCACTTTCAATTGAAGATTTTAAAAAGCTAATGAAAACGGGCGTTTGGAAAGTTAAAAACCCCGCGGGGAATCCGTAAAATTAAAGATTTAAGATTAAAGAGAAAAGATGGGAGACACTCCATCTTTAATCTTTTCTCTTTAATCTTAAATCTTACTCTGCTACTTCTGCCACAGCACCCATCGCTTCCGCTATTTCAATAGCGTCGTCCACTTCATCGAATTCTAAACGGAGATTTTCAACGATAAAATCTTGACGTTCTGGGGTGTTTTTACCCATGTAATAATCCAAAATATGGTCAATATTCATGTCATCGGTCATAATAACAGGTTGCAAACGGATGCCGTCGCCGATGAAATCTTGAAATTCATTGGGCGAGATTTCACCCAAACCCTTGAATCGAGTAATTTCTGCTTTACCTTTTAGCTTCCGAATTGCATTTTGCTTCTCTTGCTCAGAGTAACAATAATAAGTGGTCTTTTTATCCCTCACACGGAAAAGGGGCGTGTCTAAGATAAAAAGATGCCCTTCGCGTACCAAATCAGGGAAAAATTGAAGGAAGAAAGTCAGTAATAATAAGCGAATGTGCATGCCATCCACGTCCGCATCAGTAGCAATTACTACGCGGTTATATCTCAAATACTCAATACCGTCTTCAATATTCAAGGCATGTTGCAAAAGGTTCAATTCTTCGTTTTGATAGACAATTTTCTTTGTCATGCCATAGCAATTGAGCGGTTTACCACGCAAACTGAACACCGCCTGCGTTTCTACATCCCGTGCCTTCGTAAGCGAACCACTCGCGGAGTCCCCCTCAGTAATAAACACGGTAGTCCTCTCTAATTTCTCAATATCTCCCTTTTCATTGAGGTGAAAACGACAATCACGGAGCTTTTTATTGTGAATATTGGCTTTTTTAGCGCGCTCATTAGCCAGTTTTTTAATGCCCGCTATCTCTTTTCTTTCACGTTCATTTTGCTCAATACGGCGTTTGAGAGCTTCGGCTACTTCTTTATTTTTATGTAAAAAATCATCTAAATTCTTTTGTAAAAAATCTCCAACGAATTTTTTAACCGACATGCCCTCTGGTGCAATGTTCAATGAACCCAATTTGGTTTTTGTTTGAGATTCAAAAACAGGCTCTTCCACCCGTACCGAAATCGCAGCGATAATTGACGTACGTACATCCTGTGATTCATATTTTTTATTAAAATGATTCCGAACCGTCTCGACTACGGCTTCGCGAAATGCTTGTAGATGCGTTCCCCCTTGAGTTGTATTCTGTCCATTCACGAATGAGTGGTATTGCTCACCATAATGCCTACCGTGGGTCATAACCACATCAATATCTTCTCCCTTTAGGAAAATTATTGGATATTCAATTTGGTCTTCACCTATTTTGCGTTGTAATAAATCAAGCAAGCCATTTTTTGAAACCAAAGTCTTTCCATTAAAATTTAACTTCAAACCAGCATTCAAGTAAGCATAATTCCATAATTGCGATTCAATAAACTCTGCTCTGAATTTATATCCTTTAAAAATTGTAGAATCGGGCTTAAAATGTATTAATGTACCATTGGGCTCGTTGGTTTTAGCCAATTTATGGTCTTTTAAAATGGCACCTCCAACGAATTCAGCCGCCTTGGTTTCACCTTCACGAAAGGCTTGAACTTTAAAATATTCCGATAATGCATTGGCAGCTTTGGTACCCACTCCGTTCAAACCCACCGATTTTTTGAACGCTTTTGAGTCAAACTTTCCACTCGTATTGATTTGGGAAACACTGTCCACTACTTTTCCAAGTGGAATACCCCGCCCAAAGTCTCGTACAGAGACGGTTCCTTCTTCTATTTTTATATCAATATTCTTTCCGTGCCCCATCACAAATTCGTCAATGGAGTTATCAATAATTTCTTTTAATAAAACATAAATACCATCGTCGGGCGCAGTGCCGTCTCCCAATTTACCAATGTACATACCAGGGCGCAGGCGAATATGCTCTTTCCAGTCGAGCGTGCGTATATTATCGTCGTTATATTCAATTTTTGACAAATCTTGCTGATCCATTACTATTTTATTTATTTCTATTCAATTGACTATCAATAATTTATGCCTAATTTAGGATTTGTACTGAGGGGTAGGTCAGGATTTATTTTTACTGATCCTTTCTTTACCTTCTTCTGTCATCGCAAAACTGCGAGTCATTTTTTTGATATACCCCACTTTTCTAAAACGAAGTGCAGACCAATCCTCATCAATTGCTACCGCTCTCACAGGTTCAAAACCCAGTTTGCCTAAAACCTCCCAACCAGTATCTCTGTTAAAATCACATTTGTAACGCTTAGATGTTCCTTTAGGATAGGCAAACCACAGTAAACCATCGCCCGTTATTTTGGCAACTGCTTGATTTGCTACGCTATCCACCTCCGCTTGTTTCGTACAAAAAGCTAAAATAAATTCAGTTGTATTTACTTCTACTAAATTGTGTAAAATAGCAGTCAATCCTTCCATTTGGCTCAAGTTAGCATCAAAACTTGATGGCGAATTAAGTACCACCACATTTTCTGTACTTTTGAAATTCATTTTCTTAAAAACAGCATCCATGATATAAATATATTTTTGAGGGTTAAAATTAAAAATTTAGTATGAATTTTCCTATTTTAAAACTTTTTATTT
>JANPHO010000398.1:0-1561 GCA_031424515.1 Saprospiraceae bacterium | reverse complement strand
CAGTTGGATCTATCGGTGGTAGCTTGAATTTCAATAGCCAGTCAGGAATTGATTTTGGAATCAATTTAGGTTTATCAAAAAACATTAAAAATATAAACACAAGCGTGACAGCGAATACTAATATTAACTCCCGACAAGGACTAAAAGCGATAAATTTTGGATTGACTTCAAAGGATAAAGACAGTAAGATAAGCGGTAGCACGGGCTTAGATTTAGGAGGATTTACTTATTTCCCGACCAATCCAATGCCAATGTTAAATTCATCTTTTTCCTTTCATGGAACATTAGGTGGAGAAGCATTTGGTGCGCATCCAGCGGGTAATTTAGATGGTTATGTCACATCACAAGCGTTAGGATTGCGGAACCAAACACAAAGAGCGTTTGGGTATTTATACCATTCTGAAGGGCAAAAAAATGATTTAAATCTTTTAGATTGTAATCGTGACAATCAGTTGGTTTATAGAGAAGATATGCCCAACTTACCCCTCAGTTATGGAACAAGTGATAACTTTACTGTTTCTGGCCAAGGAATAGGCGGTCAATTTCACCTATATAAAAATGATATCGGTGTGTTACATAATGGATATAATGTAAACAGTAGTTCGTCAGGAAACTTTGGGGTTGAAATTGGCGCTGGAAACTTGTTTCATGGTGGAGCAGATTTAGTTGTAACGAATGTAGAAAATACTTCTAAAGCATGGCAAGACAATAATAAGATTAGAAATGTTATCAATTTTACAGAAAGCGACAAGGACTATGAAAGCTCTTATTTTAAAGATGGTTCTGAAAAAACAGTGGATGATGATGCCTTCAATGCTAAAATAGGCGGGGTAAATCCAACTTTTGTAAAATTATCAAAAGATAAAGTAAGTCCTGTAGCGGAGAGGTCAATGGAGGTACAAAAGAACAAAACAAAGATTGCGACCAATAATATTAATACTAATTTGAAGAAAACACAAAAAGGAAAGCGTTATGGTGTAATGAGTTATTTGACGACTCAAGAAGCCGCAAAGTACGGTTTGGACAAATCAATCAAAAGCTACACTGAAAATACACTTTATTATACCAATAGTGGTACATGTCCGACTCCAACTGTCGTTACACAACCGAGCCAACCGCATCATATACGTGAGATAAATATTACCAAGGCAGATGGTTCCCGTTACGTTTTTGGATTACCTACGTACAATGTTTTTCAGAAAGAAGTATCATTTTCAGCTAATCAGAGTGTTGCTAAAGTGGACTCGCAAGCCTACGTAACTTACAGTGCAGGTGTAGATAATAGCACGAGCAATAAAAATGGAAGAGATTGGTTTTTTGAACGCCAAAATATACCAGCTTATGCCCATTCGTATCTTTTATCTGGCGTATTGTCTGATGATTATGTAGATGTAAAAAATGATGGTATTACGGATGACGATTTAGGAAACGCCGTAAAATTTAATTACACAAGAGTAAATTCAAACTACAAATGGCGTACGCCCTATACTGCAAACTCTGCCAGATTGATGCAGGGTATGAAAACGGATAAACTGGATGATAAAGCCAGTTATGTTTATGG
>JANPHO010000397.1:0-8367 GCA_031424515.1 Saprospiraceae bacterium | reverse complement strand
AAACTTGACCCAAGTTAAAGTATTTAAAACATGGAAAATAAGAATCACAATATAGTTGTCGTCGAAAAACCAGATGAATTGACTTCTCCAGACTTCACTGGTTTGAAACTTGGAAAACGAGATAAAAAAGCGGTGGGGATTCCCGCCATTACGTCTTCGTTGCACCATGCTTTCAAGTGGATGAAACCGAAGGACGTAATCAAAACCATGTTTAAAATCAATCAAAAAGGTGGTTTTGATTGCCCCGGCTGTGCTTGGCCCGACCCCGACGATGACCGCTCAGCGTTGGGTGAATATTGTGAAAACGGCATAAAAGCCATTGCAGAAGAAGCGCAAAACAAGGTTATTGGTGGTGATTTTTTTAATAAAAATAGCGTAAATGAGTTAGCCAATCTATCGGATTATGAGATTGGTAAAAGTGGTCGCATTGGTGAACCGCTTGTTTTAAAAGGCAATCATTATGAGCCTATTTCGTGGGACGATGCTTTTCAATTAATTGCCGAAGAATTGACTCAATTGGACTCTCCCGATGAAGCTATTTTTTATACTTCGGGTCGCACGAGCAATGAAGCGGCGTTTGTATATCAGCTCATGGTGCGGCAATTTGGCACTAATAATATGCCCGATTGCTCTAATATGTGCCACGAATCAAGCGGTAAGGGTTTATCTGAAACGGTGGGTATCGGCAAAGGCTCTGTAACTTTGGATGATTTTAATCATGCTGATTTGGTCATCATTATGGGTCAAAATCCGGGAACAAATCACCCTCGAATGCTTTCGGCACTTGAAAAATGTAAGCAAGCAGGAGGCATGATAGTCGCTGTTAATCCACTGCCCGAAGCAGGTTTGATGCATTTCACTAACCCCCAAAATCCTTTTAAAATATTGACTGGAGGCACGCCTTTGGCTGATTATTTTATGCAAGTCAAAATCAATGGTGATGTTGCACTTTTAAAAGCCATTATGTATTTGCTTTGGAAAAAAGAGCAAAAACAGACGGGTAGTGTGTTTGATTGGGATTTTATTAAAAATAAAACGGAAGGTGTTGATGCATTTTTAGAGGATTTAAAAAATCAAAACTTCAAACAATTAGTCGCTGAGAGTAGCGTGCGTGAAAGCATAATAGTTGATGTGGCGAACCTGGTTGCTGAAAAAAAGAACATTATTATGTGTTGGGCGATGGGTTTGACGCAGCATAAAAATGCGGTGGGCAACGTCCAAGAGCTTGTCAACCTGCTTTTACTGAGGGGGTCGATTGGGCGTAAAGGCGCAGGCACTTGCCCCGTGCGAGGGCACTCTAATGTGCAGGGTGACCGCACGATGGGCATTTGGGAAGAGCCGCCGACGTGGTTATTGGATAATATTAAAACGACGTTTGGATTCGAGCCGCCTCGTGAGCACGGCTATAATACGGTCACTGCGATTCAAGCGATGCATGAAGGCAAGGCGAAGGTATTTTTTGCAATGGGTGGCAACTTTTTATCCGCAACGCCCGATACCGTTTACACTGCCGAAGCGATGCGCAAGTGCCGTTTGACGGTTCATGTTTCAACAAAATTGAATAGAAGTCATTTGGTTCACGGTGAAAAAGCCTTGATTTTACCGTGTTTGGGTCGCACTGAAATTGACCACCAATCGAGTGGCGAGCAATTTGTGAGTTGTGAAAATTCGATGGGCGTGGTGAGTTCTTCACGAGGGGTTTTAGAACCTTGTTCACCGCATTTAAAAAGTGAAGTGGCCATTGTTTGCGAACTCGCTGACAAAATATTTAGTCAACAGGCGACAGGTGATGGGCGACAGGCAAGCGTAAATTGGCTGGATTTAAAAACGGATTATGATAAAATTCGGGATTTAATTGAAAAAGTCATTAAAGGTTTTGATGATTTTAATAAAAAAGTAAGACAACCTGCGGGTTTCTACCTGCCGAATGGCGCTCGTGAACAGAAATTTAATACAAAATCGGGCAAAGCACATTTTACCATTAATGAAACCTCAAAACTACAACTTAAACAAGGCGAATACGTGATGATGACTATCCGTAGTCACGACCAATATAACACTACAATTTACGGTTTGGATGACCGATATCGGGGTGTTTTCAACGAAAGGCGGGTCATTTTTATGAATGAAAAAGACATAGATACTGAGGGGTATAGCGTTTATGACGTCGTGGATTTAAGCAGCGAATACAATGGTAAAGTGCGTGAAGCCAAGCGTTTTATCGTCATTCCTTACGATATTCCACAGGGCAATGTGGCAACGTATTTCCCCGAAGCGAATACGCTGATACCCGTGAATGAATATGCGGATAAGAGTTTTACACCCATTTCTAAGTCGGTTATTGTGCGTATTGAAAGGGCTTTGATGCCTCAGTAAATGGTGTTTTGTTAAAAAAAGCCCAATACCAAGAATCATTTTGTTTTTGGGCTTTTTAATTAAAGGAAAATAAATTCTACTTTTTCAAAATAAATTTCAATCTTTGCTTCATAGGAATTAATGAAAAATTAGAAAAACTCAACTGTTAGAAAGTCATAGATATATTAAAAACTATTTAAATAATCAATAGCACTCTCTTTACATGCAACGAGTTTTAGTGTTCGCTATTCTATTGTGGAGCATTCCAAGTTTTGCTCAATTCAAATTAGCCCGTCTTTTCACCGACCACGCTGTTTTG
This sequence comes from Saprospiraceae bacterium, assembly GCA_031424515.1. Taxonomy (GTDB): domain Bacteria; phylum Bacteroidota; class Bacteroidia; order Chitinophagales; family Saprospiraceae; genus JAAFJT01. The sequence continues at coordinate 5,693 of JANPHO010000397.1, read as the reverse complement.
CAACGTCAAAAAACGCTTCCTGTTTGGGGTTTTACAAAGCCTAATGAAACCGTTGTAGTTACTTTAGCGAGTCAAACGCAACGCACAAAAGCCGATACTGCGGGCAAATGGATGGTGCGTTTTTCACCATTTGAAGCGGGTGGCCCTCATAAATTGGTGGTGGTCAGTGCAAAGGATTCTATTGTTTTAAAAGATATTTTATTCGGCGATGTGTGGTTGTGCAGCGGTCAGTCCAATATGGAATGGACGGTGGGTCAAACCAATAATTTTACGACTGAAAAAAAGAACGCCGATTTCGGTGAAATCCGCCATTTCAGAGTTGATCATGAAGTCACTATTGAACCTAAAAAGGATTTGAGCGCAGGCAATTGGAAGATTTGCTCACTTGAAACAGTGGGTGAATTTACGGGCGTGGGTTACTTTTTTGCTCGTGAAATTTATCAAAAAATGAAAGTGCCGATTGGGCTTTTGCACTCATCTTGGGGCGGCTCACAGATAGAAAGTTGGATCAGCCGAGAAGGTATGTTGACTTCACCTGAGTTAAAAGAATATGCTCAAAAAATGCCTAAAACTTGGGAAGAAGTGGATGCATATCACGATAAAAAAACACGTATTCAATTATTGGGTTCGGACATTACCCCCTCAGTAGAAGACGAAAAAAAGTACTTTTCAGGCAATTTTGACATCTCAAAATGGCTCACCAACAGCCCCATGGGACAGTGGGATTGGAAAGGCATTTGGGCTTTTAGGGGCAATGGTTACATGGCACGCATAGTGGAAATTCCAGCAAGCATGGTGGATGTAGAAACCACTTTGGCACTGGCTGAAAATGATAGCCGCAATAAAATCTATATCAATGGTGAGTTGGTGTATGCGGGCATTATGAAGGGTGTGCGTAAAATTATTGTGCCTGCTAAAACGTGGAAAGCGGGTCAAAACCAAATTATGATTAAGTTCGGCAACATGATTGAGTTGCCTTGGTATGGCTTGGGTTTAAATGGCTCTCCCAATGATGTTTATGTGAGTGGTGGCAATGAAAAAATCAATATTGCCGATAATTGGAAATTAATGCCCTCTTTTGCGGATAAACACGAGTATGTGCATTCGAGCAATAATGCTGGCACGACCATTTATAATGGCATGATTGCACCACTTTTGCCGTATGCGATAAAAGGTGCATTGTGGTATCAAGGCGAATCGAATGCGGGTCGAGCGTATCAATATCGTAAAACTTTCCCTTTGATGATTCAAGATTGGCGTCAAAAATGGGGGGATAATTTTCCTTTTTATTTCGTCCAATTAGCAACTTATGGCGGTGACCAAAACAGTAATCAAGGCAGTAATTGGGCAGAATTGCGGGAGGCTCAAACCATGACTTTACAGCTACCACAAACGGGCATGGCGGTGACAACCGACGTCGGTAATCCCAATGACATTCACCCAACCAATAAGCAAGATGTGGGTAAACGCTTGGCGGCTTCTGCTTTGAAATTCACCTATAATCAAGACGTTGTGCCTTCGGGTCCGATGTACGAATCCGTTAATTTTCAGAATGATAAAGCCATTATTTCATTTAAATATACAGGCTCTGGTTTAATGGTTAAAAACCGATATGGCTATTTACAAGGCTTTGAAATTGCGGGCGATGATAAAGTATTTTACTACGCCAAAGCTGAAATCCAAGGCGACAAAGTGGTCGTTTATCATCCAAAAGGCATGAAACCTGCTTCTGTGCGTTATGCTTGGTCGGATGCACCCGTGGAAGCTAACCTCTTCAATATGGAAGGTTTCCCTGCTTGCCCTTTCCGTACCGATGATTGGCAAGAAGTGACCGTGAATGGACGGTTTGATTAAAACTTATGGATTATTGGTAGAATCACCCCTAGTGATTCTGCCAATAATCTTATATTTGTCTGCGTTTTATTTAAAAAATGTCATTATATTTGTAAAAAGAAGACTAATATGAAAGATTTGGATAGAATAACTTTTAATGCCAATATGATGGGAGGGAAACCTTGCATCAGAGGTATGCGCATAACAGTAGGAACAATTGTGGGACTTATAGCTTCTGGTAAAACCAATGCAGAAATATTACAATTATACCCTTATATCGAACTAGAGGATATTCATCAATCTTTGGCTTACGCTGCTGTTTAATCACTCTGAACGAATAAAAATCGAAAGTTAGAATTCTTCCTTTTAAATAACTTACCAACTTTTGCAATTTACAGTTTTTAAAAAAACACCCCCTCAGTATAACACCTTTTTCCCAATAATTTTGTTTCTTTGAGTAGCGCCTTTCAAAATAGGCGATATATTACGGATATGCTTTATGACAATCATGGACGCTTAATCAATTATGTGCGTTTGGCTGTGACGGATCGTTGCAACTTGCGGTGTTTCTACTGTATGCCAGAGGAAGGGATTAAGTTTTTGCATAAAAACAGCATATTGTCGTATGAAGAAATGGTGCGTTTAATAACCATTTTATCCGAAATGGGTATTGAAAAGGTGCGTTTGACGGGCGGCGAACCGTTTGTTCGACGGGATATTATGGATTTTATCAAAAGCATAGCTGCTTTAGATAATATTAAAAAAATTGCGCTTACGACTAACGGGACGCTCACGGCACCCCACGTCAAGGATTTTAAAAACCTTAAAATAAGCTCTGTCAATCTCAGTTTGGATAGTCTTGACCCGAATCGTTTTTTTGAAGTGACGCGTCGGGATGAATTTCATAACGTCATGAAAACGCTTGATGAGCTATTAAAACACGGTATCGAAACCAAAATTAACAGCGTCGTCATTCAAGATAAAAACGATAAGGATATTTTACCGATGGTGGAAATGGCTCGTAACGCCCCCCTCAGTATCCGCTTCATCGAAGAGATGCCTTTTAACGGAACTGGCCATCACCACGATGCTTGGATTTGGAATCATAAAAAAATCATTGAGCACATAAAAGAAGTCCATCCAAGTCTTGAAAAAATCCCCGACGAACCACATTCCACCTCTTTTAACTATAAAATTGATGGTTTTAAAGGCACTATTGGGGTAATTGCGGCGTATTCACGCTCTTTTTGTGGCACGTGTAACCGCATTCGTTTGACACCACAAGGGCTTTTGAAAACGTGCTTGTACGATTCTGGTGTGTTCAATGTGCGTGACCTCATGCGTGAAGGCGCAACCGATGAAAATATTAAAACAGCCTTTTTTGAAGCTATTGGACACCGCGCCAAAAACGGTTTTGAAGCCGAACAACAGCGATTTATGGGCGCACCTGTGACGGAAAGCATGACGACTATTGGTGGGTAATCCATTTGTAATTTCAATTGTAAGGCAGTATCTTTGTTAAAAATACATTCATGGTCGCTATTAAATCCATAGAAAGAAAAAAATTACCTTCTAAAATCCCTAAATACTTGATTTGGGAAGAATTAGATGGTCAGCCTCTGTATCGTAAAGGCTATAAAGATGTATTGAGAAAACTTAAAACAATTGATGACATTATGGGAACAAGTAGTTGGCAATCCCTCCTTTGCGACTATATTACACGCTTACTCCACCGCTATTTAGACGAAAAAGAATACGATGTTTTAATCAATGAATTGGGTTTACATATTCAAAAAGGGGATAATTTTTCAAGTGATATATGCATCATTCCTCGTTTAAAACCTGAGCAAATCAATAAAAAATATGTTCCATTTGCACCTAAAATTGTCATTGAAGTAGATTTGGATATTGACACTGAAAATATCAACGAATTAGAATATTTATACATAAAAACCCAAAAGCTCTTAGATTTTGGTGTTGAAAAGGTGATTTGGATTTTAACAGGTTCAAAAAAAGTGATAGTAGCAACGCCCAATGAAGATTGGATAACATCTAATTGGAGTAAAGACATTTTGATAATAAATGATATTACTTTTAATATTCAAAAATATCTTGACGAGCGTGGTGTGGATATCAATAACTTATAAAAATGTGAATTTAATTGAAAAATACAATTACTTACGCTCTTGTAAAGCCACTTTAAAGAACTTAACAATGCTTTTTAAATAATTAAAACCGCAAACTGAGCTGTATCATTATTTATCAAAACGCCATTTTACATCTTTAAAACGTCAATAACTTCGTGTAACCGCCCAGATTTCCTTTAAAATCAGCGCCATTAATTTTAATTAAAATGGGGCTATTAAGGTCATTATTGTAGAATGTAACAGTCGCTTTGCCCTCTTTATCCGTTTCAATATTCGGCGCCCATGAGAGCGTGGTTCTATAATCGGCTTTGGCTTTATCATTTTCTTTTTCGTAGTCAGGGTTGTAAAATGTTTTGACTAAGCTATAACCACGGGTAGTAGCCACCAATTTTTTAGCAAAATCATCACCATTTTCAACGATTGCGCTGGTATTTTTTTTATCATAACGAGTCAAAAAATTGACAACACCATTAGCTCCACGAGCTCCAAATAAGATACCGGCTCTGGCACTCTTTATCACTTCAATTGTCTCAACTATGGTAATTGAAAGACTCATTATACTTGATAAATCAGTAGGTGTGCCATCAATTAAAAATAATGGCTCATTGTTACCCTCAAGGCTTGTACGACCTCTTGTACTTTGTACTACGGATTTACCTACATTCATCGAACTGGTGTATATATTTAATGCACCACGCCCTTGTAAATACTCAAATGCATTCTTCTTAGTTTGTAAATCCTCTGGCTTTATATTGTAAACCAATTCGGCCTCTTTGTACATCCGACGCCCTTCCATCAATGACTTTTCTTTATTAATCCGCATGGCTTTTACACTTACTTCTTCCAATTCTATTTTCTTTTCTTTTGCTAAAAGCTCACCTTTGTAGGACTTTTCAACGTAATCTAAGGCATTATTGGGCAGTAAAAGCATCGAACCCGTCCAAGCTGGGGGCTGCATCGTATCCAATTTTAAAAGGCATTTTTTACATTCTATTTTAGGGAAATAAACCACAACGGAAGAAGTATCGATTAAATGAAGGTTTTGAACCATAAATCGCCCCTCATCATCGGTTGTCAAATAGCCTGATTGTGCCGTGCCTAACCCATCTTTGATACTCAACATGATGGACTCGTTGGCTACTAATTTAGCTTTTTTATCCTTTATTGAGCCTTGTAATGTTAAAAACTGCTCTGGTTCGTAGTCAAATTTAGGGATTGGATTCGCTTTTTTCCATTCAAAACGACTCCAACCTTGGGTAAGTAATAAATCATCTCGATGTTTGGCGGCGTCTTTTCCATTTTCTGAAAAATAGTAAGACATATCCCCAAAAGAGGTGTTTAAATCCGAATTTAACATCATATAACTGTGCATATCGGATTGTTGCCAATACGTAGCGTTGCCTATTAGTGACAATGCAGAAAGAGAAAATGCACCCGAAACAGGCTCTTTTTGAGCATCTTTGGCATCAATATTGAGCACAATTTTGTCTCTTGCTTTACTGGAGCCTTGAGCAGAAACGGTGAAATTTATTTTATTTGATACATCATCCACATAAACCAATCGTTCGATAATTGGGAAGCCGTTTTCATTAAAAAGGGTGATAGTAGCGATTCCTTCTTGCTCAAATTTCTTTTTCGGAATATTAATCATCACTTCCGATGCCGTTTTATCCGCAATATTTATCGTGGTAGCGAAATTAGGCTTCCCCCTTA
>JANPHO010000396.1:0-12058 GCA_031424515.1 Saprospiraceae bacterium | reverse complement strand
GCGCTCTACACGATCCCGGCCGATCCGGCCGCCGCGCAGACTGCCTTCACCAACGCCGATCAGCAGATCACCGCGGCGGCATAGTCACTCCGACACTTGTTTTTAAAGAAATCTTAAAATTTTATTTGCGATTTTTCACTTTCTTAAAAATAAAAAATACGGCAATCAAAGCAGCCAAGCCCATTAAACCCCACTTCACAAAAGGATGTAATCTAAATGATTTTTCTTCTGTAATTGTAAGGACTTGATTCGCTTTTTGATTTTTTAAAACCTGCGTGTTACCGCCCGTCCAATGCACAATAATTTCATCTATTTGAGAGGCATCACCAATTCCGAAATGGGCATAAGTAGCGTTTTGAGAGAGATGACTTGAACCTCCACCGTCAATTTCCCGAATTTGGTGCTTTCCATTGACTACAATCTCCACTTTTGAGCCCAATCCATGGGTTTCAGCTTCAATACCATTCAATTTTATCTTTATCCAATTCCCTTTTGCGAAATCATTGCGGTATAAATGCGTCAAAGAAGGCACTGGATAGGTTAAAACAGGCTTTTGATTCACAACTAAAATGTCTAAATCGCCGTCATTATCATAATCCAAAACCACGGAACCGCGCCCGATACCGTAATCACACAAACCCATGGCTCTTCCCATTTCAATGAATTTACCATCCTTATTTTCAAAATAATAATCGCCCATCGGCACGCAATTTGGATTTAAATCCCCGTTTGAAACGAAAAGATCTAAATCCCCATCGTGGTCGAAATCGGCAAAGTTTGCGCCCCAGCTAATCGTTATAAAATCAATGCCCAATAATCTGGAACTTTCTTTAAAAGGCTTGCCCGCACCTTGATTGACCATGAATTTATTGAAACGAATATTGGTGATAAAATAATCCATCCACCCGTCATTATTGTAATCACCTACCGCTGATGTCATGGAGTTGATTTTTAAATCCATGCCCATTTTTTCACCAATTTCATTAAAAGAATTCCACGGATATTTATTTTCATACAATAAATTGGGCGTGCGTTTATAGCCGAAATCATGATTGATTAAAAGGTCTTGGTCGCCATCATTATCAAAATCGGTAAAAAGTCCACCAAAACCGAAGCCTTTATGGCTCAAACCATAATCTTTATATACATTTTTAAAAGATTTGCCCTTTTCATTTAAAAATAGATACCCCTCAGTAATTTGGTTGGCGCTGACTATCATGGACTCATTAATGGTGCTTAAGTCGCCCGGATATTCCGTAAAATAGTTACCCACGTACAAATCTGGATAACCATCCGCGTTAAAATCGCCAAAATTAGCCCCAGTACTGAATGAATTAAATTTATCCAAATGAAACTCAGCAGTAACATCTCGAAAAGTGTTATTTCCGTTATTCAAATACAGTTGGTTGGGTGCTCTCGGTATGAGTTTTTTTGTATCTTTTGAAGTAATAGTAGTGATGTATAAATCTACGTAGCCATCTCGATTAACATCCGCCGCCGCAGCACCTTGGGTTAAATAACTTTTAGTGCCTGTCAAGCCCGATTGCTCATAAATATTGGTAAAAGTGCCATTTTTATTATTGAGGTATAAAATATCCTCTCCTACTCCACCAGTCAGAAAAATATCGTCGTATCCATCGTTATTGATATCTAAAACGCAAGCACCACCTCCTAAAAAGCCTTCAAATACTTGGAATTGATGGTTGATGCCTACTTCTATAGTGACATCTTTAAAAGCCGATTGAGCATTTAATTTTTCATTAAAAAGTAGAATTGAAACGCACATTAGACAAACTTGTATAGTTTCCTTAACAGCAGAGAGATTCAATGTGTGGTTTTTCACGATATGTATATTATTTTTTTTAAAGTTCTAAAATTAGTCAAAATTATCAGTAAAAAGCCCTTCTCGACTAATCGGAAGGGCTTTTTACTGAAAGGGTGTTTTTACTTTAATCTTCAAAATCCAATAGCCCTTCAAAAATATCATCAACAACTATGGAAAAATCGCTAAAAATGCCGACTCGAATAGTATCACTTGGTACATAAGGGCGGTGGTCGGGAACATATTTACCTTCTTCATTCAAGCGGAAAACATTGACCAATCTTTCCGTAAGGCTCACAATCCAATATTCTTTAACTCCCGATTCTTCATATACCTCAAATTTATCTTTTACATCTTTTGTAGCTGTACCTTTTGACAAAATTTCGATGATTAAATCGGGTGCACCTATGCACCCACGGCGGTCTATTTTACTAAGGTCACATACAACGCAAATATCGGGCTGCACAACAGTTTCAATATCTTTATCAGATTTACGGTGCGATAAAGGCTTTGGCAAACGTACATCAAAAGGTGCTGTATAGACTTTGCAAGGCTTCCCTTTGAGGTAGTTTTTTAATACTGTTGCTAAATTTAATGACGAATCTTGATGATTAGACAATGGAGCAGCCATTTTGAAAATGCGCCCTTTGATGAGTTCTACGGCATCATCAAAAGTCCATTTTACATAATCGGCATACGTGTATTTTTTATCTAAATTCAACTCTGAAATTTTCATTCTGCATGATTTTAAAAACAAATTTACAGAAAATTTCTCATTTTTTCCAAACCAACTGATTGATATTCTCCCCGACTACCTTCCCTCTTTCCAATCCTGCATTATTATCCTGCGGCGTATGAATGCCACCATAAAAACGAGATTTGGCGGTTTCATTGGCAGCTTCCCAAAATGAATTAAAATGACGGGGTTTGAAATCGACATTTCTGAGACCATCCCTTTTACGTCCTTTGTGCGTATCATCCGTGAATTCAAAATTTTCACCGTATAAATCCGTTAAAATGGTTGCTGTTGCTGATGCTTGAATAGCATGACCAGAAGGAAAAGCAGGAAATGGCGGATCGGGCCAGAAGGATTCCCAGCGCGGGTCAATATGTTCCGTTACATAGGTGTTTGGTCGTTCTGTAAAAAACTTGTATTTCCACTTCCAGCAATTGATGAAAGCGTCAGCGACACCCATGCCCACTTTTGCGTACGTTTCAGCGCATTTTATGAGATTAGGTTGGGTCTTTTTTAAAACTAAAGTCGCCAGATAATAAGAATGTCCGGGCGGTGTGACAGTTTCATCGGGGTCATCGCCCCACCAAATTGCGGCTTCTTTTTGGTCTTGGGTCAAAGTTTTCTCTTGGTTATAAACCTCCATAAATTGCTGATAATAGGCTGAATTGGGCATCGTATCGAACGGAATTACTGAGGGGTCAGGTATTTCATGGTTCTTTTTTAAAAAAGTGCGGTTCTCTCCCCAATGCGGATGCAAGGGATAATGACTAAATGATTGCCCATATAAAGGTGGTTTCCAGCCACCCAGGTGGGTTGGATAAACCATTTTTTTATCAAAATTTTTCAAATATGCCTTATACCCTCCGTCCGTTTTTGACCATTCAAATATGACTGAGGCGACTGTTTTACCAAAGGTAATAGACCGATTAATTTGCTCTTTATCTTCAATTTTATCGGTCAAATTTTTATAAATGGCAGTTTCAAGAGAATCAATTTTAATTTTGTTTTGGTCAGACGTTTGATTGTAAATATTTTTTAAAATATATGCTTCTGCGGCATTTAGGGAAATTTTCCAACCATAATCTTTACCTTTTTCTTGAATCGGAAGACTATCCAACCCGTCTAATTGCCCTGTTAAAGATTGGTAAGGTGCATAACCATTTACGATTGCTTCGTACATAGTCAAGCCGATGTAGCCAAGGCATCTTGAAGAATTGGTTGGTGAATTACCCGGAGTGTTTTTAGTAATAAAAAGGGTCATTTCAGCCCATTTCGTAGCCAAATCAGTATCAGTTAAAGGTTTTTCTTGTTTACATCCAATAGGTATATAGGACATAAAAATTAGAATAAAATAAATATATAAGGTGTGTAGATAGTTTTTTTTCATTTTAATATGGAAATAACACTGAAAAACGATAAAAATACTGAGGGGGTAATAGAATATCCCTAAAATTAAAAAATCTACCCCAAAAATGAGGTAGATTCTTTGATTATTCGAAAATTTAATGCTCAAAATTAATATCCAGGATTCTGAATCAATTTAGGATTACGTTTTACCTCGTCCCGAGTCAAAACTCTGTAATACATTTTATCGTTCCATTTCCTTGTTTCGTTAGATGTATTATCCTCAACAGTGTATGTATAATCATAAACTGTTTTGTCAAATCTATATGGTTTACGAGCTGTAGCACCTGCTTTCAACTTTGCCTCCACGTTGATTGCTTTTATACCTCTACCAACAGTAGTAGGCGCAATCATCCAACGGCGTGCATCATGGTAGCGGTGTTCTTCATAAGCCAATTCAATTCTTCTTTCGTTGCGGATTCTTTCTTTTAAAGCAGCACCGGCGTCCGTAATAGCTGGCATACCTGCTCTAAATCTGATTTTATTTACCCAAGTTCTCGCTTCTGCGTCATCTCCTGTTTCGGCCGCTGCTTCAGCATAGCTTAATGCCATTTCAGTATATCTGATAAAAGGCCAAGGAATGACTTGTGCACTTGATTGGTTATCCGCTAAAGCTGGATTTGGGTCAATGAATTTACGCGTATAATAATGGGTTCTACTACCATTCCAGTTTTCAATTGCAGACTCCCTTGTATCAATACCATTGAGCTTACCACCAGCTCCATCAGGATAGTATCCAGTTTGTATTTGGTTAGCAGGATCTAAGGCGGCAACATCAGAAGGACGTGGTTTCCAAGGAGCGCCATCATATAATACGGTACCGTAGAAACGAGGATCTCTTTTTTCAAAAGGAGCGGCTTTATGAGCAGCATTATTCCAATCGAATTTAGTACCATCCATCATTTCATAATCATCTACCAAGTTCTGTATTGGTGTATTACCTGCCCAGTTGTGGTAACCGTTAGGCCCATTATTGATACCATAGTGGATACCACCTAAAGGCCAGTTATCTTCTTGAGTGTAAAGAGCTGTATGAGTACGTTGTAAAATCAACTCAGTAGCAGCGGCAGCATCGCCTACTGCACTTTGACCACCCATAGCTATAGAAATATAGTTATTTTTACCATCTTCAGCTGATACGGGAGCAGTTAAATCTAATTTATAACCTTTTCCAGCGTCAAGAACAGCTTTTGCTGCCGCTTTTGCAGCATTCCATCTTGCAGCACGGTCGCCTGAAGCATATGCAATTAAATCAAGATTAGAAAAACCACCCAATATGCTTGATTTCGCTTTTACAGTTGGACCATCATGCAAATCGCTTGCAGCGTATAAAAGGACGCGAGCTTTCAAAGCCATTGCAGCCAATTTAGATGCTCTACCCGGTACAGTAGATTTACCATCAAGAAACTTGATAGCATTATCAAGATCACTTACGATGAATTTCACACACTCATCATAGGTATTACGAGGAGCAGTATAATCCTCATTCAAACCATAAGATTTGCTGATAAGAGGTACACCACCGTAATATCTTAGTAATTGTTGATAATAATATGCTCTCAAGAAATATACTTCACCAGTAAGTTTTTCCTTAAGTTTTGCATCTGTGAACGTTGCTTTAGGCAAATTTTCAAGACCTACGTTAGCTTGTCTGATTGCTAAGTACATGTTTCCCCACTCGTAAGTAGCACTTTGCCATGCTACGTTAGCTGGGCTTTCTGAAGCCTCAGTAAAGGTATTGATATTTCTTCCTGAGTGGGTGAACATTGCCTCATCTGTGTATGCAGCAAGAGCTTGTTCTTCAAAACCACCGTATCCTAAAAATGAATAGACGTTGAATACAAATGCTTCAGATAGAGCTCCGTCTGCCCAAGTCGCCACACTCGAAATCTTATCGAGCGGCTTCGTGTTAAGAGCATCCTTGTTACAGGATAAAATAAACACCGTCGAGAGTAACAACAGGCTTATTTTTGTTTTAATATTCTTCATTTTTTTTTATTTAAATGTTAAACTAAGGTAATATTAAACTTGGTGAAAGTATGTTATTAAAATTAGTTTAGTTTTAATTTTTCTTTTAAAAAATCAAGATTGAAATCAACCTTAATTGAGTTAAATACTGAGGGGGTATCGCTAAATTCCTTTTAATAATTCAAGTAGTTATGTCGAATCAGTCACTTAAATAATCGCTATAAAAATACTTATTTTAAATAGCAATAACACCGCTTTTGTTTAAAAAAAATATAAAATATAGCGATTATTTAAAGAAACTTATGATTAACTACGAGATATTTCAGTAAAATGCTTCCAACATCATAAATATCTAATTTAGAATGTAAGACTTAAACCTGAATTGATAACTCTTGCTTGTGGATAATTTGTACCCGCGCTGTTGTTGCCCTCTGGATCATATACTTTTTGCTTAGTGAAAGTAATTAGATTCAATCCATTTAAATAAAATCTAAGGCTTCCAAGATGCGCTTTAGCAACAAGTGCATCAGGTAAAGTGTAGCCTAATTCTAAGTTTTTCAAACGGATGTAATCTTTACTAAACAAGAAATAAGTATTATTTCCAAAGTTACCACCTGTGAAATAAGTATCACCTCTACTCGCCAAACGAGGGTGTTGGTCACTTGGGTTATCAATTGACCATCTGTTGTCATAAGAATACTTCAAGAAGTTTCCGATGTCACCAGATTCAGTTTGAATACGAATAGCAGCACCGGTAGCTCCTTGGAATAAAAAGTTCAAGTCAAATCCTTTGTAGCGTAAATCGAAAGTAGCACCGAAGTTAAATGTAGGAACAGCACTTTTAGTTAAGCGCTCTCTGTCATCAGCCGTGATTTTACCATCGCCATTCAAGTCTTCAAATTTCATATCACCAGGGATGAGTTTACCAGTAACACCGCTATAGTCTATTTTATTAGCATCAATAGCCGCTTGGTCTCTAAATACACCTGCTGATCTGTAAACTAAGAACGAACCAATTGGTTTGCCTTCTTGTAATTGATAGCTTGGAGCACCAGGTACTTCATCAAGGAATACTACTTTATTTTGTGCATAACCACCATTAACACCCGCTCTGAAAGTCAAATCTTTGCCCGCTTTACCATTATAACCTAAGTTAAATTCAAAGCCTTTATTTGTTACTTCGCCTTCATTTACGGGAGGCAATAAAGAGTTGATACCAGAGGATTGAGGTGTTGAACCTGTTTTCTGAATCAAAATAGATGTTCTTTTATTGTAAAAATATTCCAATGTCAAATCGAACATATTGTTCAAAAATGTACCATCCATACCGATATTATAGTTATTAGCGCGTTCCCAAGTAAAATTAGGATTAGCTAATACTGTCTCTTGTAAAGTTGTTACAACTTTACTATCAATTGGATATTGACCAAAACCATAAGTAGATAAATAGGCAAATTCTTGAAGTCTTCCATTATAGAAAACTTGGTCATTACCCATTTGGCCATAGGAAGCACGAAGTTTCAGATTATCGATACCCTTTACACCTTTAAAGAAATCTTCTTTGGATACGTTCCAACCCACTAATAAACCTGGGAATGTACCAAATCTACCCGATTCAGGGAAAATATAAGAACCATCGTAGCGGCCAATAAGCTCAACAAGGTATTTTTCTTTGTAGTTGTACTGAGCACGACCATAATAACCTAAACGTGGTCTATTATAAGCACTACCACCTGTATTTTGTTGAAGTGAACCACCCGCGAATAATTGGTCAACAGCGGGAGATATATAATTTCTTCTTGATGCAAAGAAAAACTCACCTGAGAAATTCTCTTTAGTAACACCCGCTAAGAAATTCAAATTATGATCTCCTACAGTTTTAGCATAACTCAATGAAGCAGACATATTAGTATTCAAACCTGAGCCATAACCTTGAGAAAGTCTTGGATCAGTAAAATTGGAACGTATTGCACCTTCCAATTTAGGTGTTTTACCATCCGCTTCAAAAGTCTTTTTATCCCAATAGTAAAGTGACCACGGCGTTTGCCAAACCTTATTTGTGCTGCTATTTTTATCAATAGAGCCTGATAGATTCAATGTCAAACCTTCAATCCATGGATTAGTGATAACCACGCCACCATTTGCTTGCGTATAATCCGTTGGATTATCTTGATAACCCGTTGCATTAGTAGTAATTACATAAGGATTTTGACCATTTTCAATATCTGGACCCGGTAATCCATTAGGCCAAACTTCTGGTTCAGTAGGACGACCACGCATTAACATCCTGAAAATAGCACCAGCACTTTCTGTAGGGAATCTGCGTTGCTCACGGCGAACCATGATGCCCAAATTAGCATTGATGTATTTATTAATTTTGGCATCTACATTTGTTCTAAAACTGTATTGTTGGTATCGCGTTGCAGAGTTTTTGTAATATGCATCTTGATTGACATAACCCAATGAAGACATATATTTGATATTTTCACTACCACCTGATATTTGTAAATTTTGACGAGACTGAGGAGACCAAGTTTTGAATGCATCGCCAAACCAGTCAGTATTTGGGAAACCCCAAGGATCAGAACCATCAGCATATTTTTTAACAGCCTCTGGGCTATAATTAGCACTTAGTGAACTAACACCAGCAGTAGGTGATTTATAAGTACCCGTTGATTGGATAGCTTTCCAAGCATTTGACCATTCATTTGCAGGAATTGACTTATAAATCGGCAATTCATTCATGATTTTAGCATACTCTGGAGAGCTTGCCATTTGAGGAATAGTAGTAGGCTGAGACCATCCTTGATTTAAATCGTAAGTAACTGTCGGTTTACCTGATTTACCTCTTTTAGTGGTAATCAAAATTGCACCATTCGCAGCTCTTGCTCCATAGATGGCAGCCGAAGCGTCCTTCAAAACTGAAATACTTTCAATATCACGCGGACTCAAACGACCTAAACCACCGTCTCTATCAGGGATACCGTCAATAACGATGAGTGGGCTGTTATTTCCAAGTGTGTTGGTTCCACGAATTGAAATCGTAGCACCATCATAGCCCGGTTCGCCACTTTGCTGAATCACCACCAAACCTGGTAAGCGACCCGCCAAAGAGTTAGAAATGTCAGTAGCAGGTGATTTGATAATTTTTTCACCTTGAAGTTGTGCTACAGCACCAGTCACTGTTACTTTTTTCTGAGTACCATAACCCACAACTACAACTTCTCCGAGTGCTTTAGTGTCCACTTCAAGGCTCATATCAACTACTGAACGACCATTTAAGGCTTCTTCTTTTGATAAATAGCCAATGAAACTGAATACTAAGATTGCGTTTTTATCCGCAGTAAGTGAGTATTCTCCATTCACATCAGAAATACCGCCCGTGGTAGTTCCTTTGACCAATACACTCACACCTATTAAGGGTTCTCCTTTCTCATCAGAGATTTTACCTTTCACATTTTGTGCAAACGTACTTGTGGAAATGGCTAAAATAAACACCCAAAAAAGGAGGCTAATCCTTTTGTTAAAGTGAATTCGTTTAGTAGTAACATTCATAGTTTAAATAGAGTTGGTTAATTAAGACGAGTTTAGTTTCTACACAAATTACATTCTTGAATCAAATCTTCAAAGTATATTGTTTGATAAGGTCTTTTCTACTATTAATATCTATTTAAATACACACAATTTTTCACAAACTTTCAAAACTAAAATGTAGGCGAATGATGGGAAGTTAGTTTTCTTTAGTTAATTCCGCAAACGGTATTCAGTAATTAAATTTTAAAAAATATATTTAATCTAAAATTTAATTAGGGCGATTTATTAATTATCCGAAAGATATAACGATTTATAGATTTAAAGAAATTATTAATGAATTAATTTTTGGAATTTTGTTAGTGCAAACGTTTGTATGCTTATTTAAAACGTTTGCATAAATAGTTAAAACGTTTGCGCAAATTTTATTAATTTCGTCTTTCGGGAATTATTCATCTAAAAAAATCATTTTTTCTTAGAACATTATTGTCCGAACATTAATTTACTATTTTGTGGCCTGTTTTTGAAGCTGTTTCTAAGGCTTCAAAACCCCATTCCAAGAATCGTTACTGAGGGGGTACTCTGTACATCTATATTCTGACTTATTAAACTTTTTTTAAAGATTATATACTATGGAGAAGCATCAAACGACGATAAAAGAAATAGCTCAGGCATTAAACGTCTCCATTTCTACCGTTTCAAGAGCTTTACAAAATGATCCCCGTATTGGTTTGCGAACGAAACAACGTGTTGGTGAATTGGCTAAGACAATGCACTACACGCCCAATCCCGCTGCTGTACTTTTAAGAAAGAAAAAAACCTCTACGATAGGCGTTGTTTTACCTTATTTAAAAGAAGAATTTTTCTCGATGGCTATCACTGGTATAGAAGATATTACCTCTACAAAAGGGTATAATGTATTTGTAAGCCAATCGCGAGATTGTTATGAAAGGGAGTTAAAAGCCATAAAATCATTCATAAACAGTCGTGTAGACGGTGTTATAGCATCTCTTTCCGTTGAAACCGATAACTATGATCATTTTCAAGAACTTGAAGCATACGGCATACCAGTAGTCTTTTTTGACCGAACACCCACCAATTTTCCTGCCCATACCGTAAAATGCAATGTAGAAGAAGGTGCTCATAAAATCGTCAATTATTTGATTGAAAGAGGCATTACTAAGATAGCTACACTCAATGGCTCAAAAAATATGGAAGTCTGTAAAGAACGGTATGATGGTTATGCCGCCGCAATTAAAAAAAATGGACTGGAAGTAAATGATAAATATGTTAAATATACCAATTTAACAAAAGAAGATACGTCCTTAAAAATGCTTGAATTATTGGCTTTGGATGATAAGCCTCAAGCCATATTTGCTTTTAATGATTATGTTGCCCTCAATGCCATGCAAGTGTGTAAACAAGAAGGCTATATTCCCAATAAAGATATATATTTTGTTAGCTTCGCTAATTTACCGATTTGTACCTACATGGAAAATCCACCCATCGCCTCAGTTGAGCAATTCGCTTATACAATGGGTGAAAAAGCGGCTCAAATATTGGTTGACGTTATGACCTCTACTTTGGTTAAAGAGCCCTTTCAAGAGATTATACTGGACACCGAAATCCATATTCACGCCTAAATATTTAATTAAAACCGAAAGCGTATTTGGTTTCATTTCATTCAAATTAGAAAAGCAAATTTGCATCATTGAGTAATTTGACTATTTTAGCGACATATTTTCCAAATCATATTTTGATAAGTGGCGTAAAGAAATAATCGCTGCTATCGTCGGGCTGAAAATCATGCAAAATTCGGAGCAAAGCGGAGTATTTTGTATGATTTTTAGAGCCGACTTAAAAGATAGCAGCGTTTATTTTAGCCATAATAAATATTTGTTTATTCAATAGTCTCTCAAATGAAATTACGCTACACACCTGCTTTTTACGCCATTTTACTCTGTTTAACCACCTTTTTTGCCTGTAAAAATGCTTCCAGTGAGCAATCACAGGAAAATTCAACAGAAAAAGAGACCGCCCTTTTCACCTTACTCACGCCCGAAAAGACCCACGTGGATTTTCAAAACAACATCGTTGAAGGTTTGAATAAAAACGTTTTGATGTATGAATATTTCTACAACGGCGGCGGTGTGGCCGTGGGTGATATTAATAATGATGGCTTAGATGATATTTATTTCACGAGCAATTTGGAATCCAATCGCCTTTACCTCAATAAAGGCAATATGCAATTTGAAGATATTACAGCCGCCGCAGGTGTCACTGGTCGCGATGGTCCATGGAAAACAGGGACGACAATGGCTGACGTTAATGGCGATGGTTTACTCGATATTTACGTGTGTTACTCAGGTAATCTTCCGCCTGAAAAACGGGCGAATCAGCTTTTTATCAATCAAGGCAATAATAAATTTATTGAAAAAGCGGCTGAATATGGCTTAAATAGCCCCGCCACAAGTACCCAAGCCGTCTTTTTTGATTACGATAAAGATGGAGATTTGGACATGTTTTTACTCAATCACAACCCCAAATCACTCCCCGTTTTAGATGAAGCATCCACGGCTGAAATGTTGAAAAAAGAC
>JANPHO010000395.1:0-1753 GCA_031424515.1 Saprospiraceae bacterium | reverse complement strand
CCACCGCTTGGAGCGGTGACACGGGTTTGATAAAGTGCCAAAGTAGAATTATGTATCTATTGCAAAAAGCGGGGATTCACAACACTTTTAATTTCCTCAAATGGTATAAAAAGTTCAATTTCACCGTAAGCATAAGCCGCTATTTCGTGAGGATTGTAGAGAAATGTAATTCCTTTTTGAGTGATGCAAAAATTATTGTTAGCCTCAATACTATTATCAAAAAGGAGGTTTTTTAAAGGCTCATTGGCTTTCATGTTAAATTGACGGCGGACAGCTTTTGCTAATGCTGCATTCACTACTTTTTCAAATTTAGGCAAAAAAACGTCATTTAATTTCAAAACCTTTTTTTGCGCTAAATCATAAGAAGCTACAGCCGTACCATGGTTGCCATGCGCTCCACCATTGTAGGCGTATTCCTCAAATCCCAAACTCAATAAGCCTTTTTCATTGAATAAAACATTTATTGAAGTTGATTCAGCATGATTGGCTAAAGCAGGTGGTTCGCCCGACGAATCAGGTTTTTCTTCTGCCATTGTTGCCAAATAACCCGCAAAAAAAGTATCTCTTTTGGCATTTTGTAAGGCTTCGAGCGATGTATTGGCGTATGATTTTTCTATGGTGTCGTTATTAATGCCGCTAAAAATTTTGTCTTTTAAGAAGGCAGAGATGCCCCCCTCAGTATTTTTAGCGGGTAAAAGCAATTGCATATCAAAAGAACCAACGGGGCTTTTATCTACATTTTTCCAACCTTTCACCGAGTCCTCTAAAGCATGGAAATCAAAAGCCAATGCACCATCCGAATACGTTTCTTTTAAGGCAAAAGGTAGTTTTCTTTTGTTGGATGTATCCTGCCAAGTGCCTGAAAATGAACCAGTTGCGTCGAGTTTACCCATGAAATAAATATCTTTATCTTGTTGTACACTCGCTTCATGCAAGACGATATTGCCTATCGAATCCAACTCACCATACAAGGCTATGGGCTGTTGATATTTATCGTAGTAATAATGTCCTCTGAAACTATAAGGAGTATAGTTGTCAGGAGCGTTTTTTATCTGAACCAAGTCCATTGTCACCGCAAAAGCATCGACTGTGCCTTTAAAATGCTTATAAAAGCCTTTTGGTGGCGTGGATACTGAGGGGGTAGTGGTTGAGGTTTTTGCTTCGGTTGGTTTCTCATTTTTACAATGAGTGAATATTATCATTGTGGCAATGATAAATAGAAAACTTCTCTTTTGCATGTTTTAATTAAATTTTAAATAGGGAAAATTTTAAAAAGAGAAGACATTGATCTGTACAGAATTTTTACATTAAGATAGCCATTTTTTCTGTGAAACTCCGTGTCTTCTCCTTTTAACTCTGTGAAATAATTTATGCAGGGTTTTAAATTTTTCAAACACCTTTAGTTAAGTAGTTGGGCTAAAATAAACGCTGCTATCTTTTTAAGTCGGCTCTAAAAATCACGTAAAATGCGGAGCAAAGCGGAGCATTTTGCGTGATTTTTAGCCCGACGATAGCAGCGTTTATTTCTTTACGCCTACTTATTCACCCAACACTTTTTTTAATAAATACTTTTTTGCTAATACGGCATCTTTTTTACTCCCATCGGCATTGAGGCTTATTAAACCTTCCTTCGTGACTTGATATTTAGTAGAAGCTGTTTTTCCTTTCAAAGTGACAATGCCATCAGTGACGCCCCATGTTCCATTGGATTCTATGGTTTTACTTTTTTTACCTTTATATTGTTCTTCAAGGG
>JANPHO010000394.1:0-3356 GCA_031424515.1 Saprospiraceae bacterium | reverse complement strand
GACACATATGTCTTTTGATTCAATTTTTTCAGACATTAATTCGCTTATAGTTCCACATTATGAAATTATATTTCATTCTTATAACTCGAACAAAGCTAATTAATTAATGTTCTAACTTTTAATTTTTTTTTAAAATAAATTAAAATAAATTGTGAAATGAATAAAATGCACTTTAGGAAATGAAAAAGATAGTCTGTTTAAAGTGTCGATTTTTTGTTAAAAACCGTATCACAGCTTAAAGCCTTGCGTTACACACAAGTCACATTTTGAAACTACGTTTTAAGTAGAAACGGCAAAAATGGCACTTTTTCGATTGTCACCTCAGATGCGAACTTTGATGAAGAATAATTTTTGCTTAAAACATTCCAAAAGTTGCTAACTTTTGGAATGTTGATATCTAATCGTCAATTTTTAATTGGCACTAAAACCACTCGCCCCTTCGTCACTGATTCTATCTTTTCTTTTGAATAAAACAAAGGGAAATAGCGGTCTTTTGCCCATAAATCAAACAAATTTCTATAATTAGGACTATCGGGATTACCTGATTGACCTGGCGTATTTGTACAAAGCGTGGCATCCCAATCACCTGTATCCATGACAATTCTGAAGGATGCTCCCTGCGCTTGATTGAGGGAATCACCACTTGCTGCTACCGTATTTCCATATCCCGCACGCGGCGCAGGTCCCACTTCTAAGCGTTTTTTAGTCTCCAAATTGACCGCATTACTGAGGGGGTGCTTCATGAGGATATGTTTGTTTTTTAATTGCCCATATTGCCATTGAAAAACATCCCTACCCAAGCGCTTTTCAACGCCATCAAAAGCCAATTTAAGCGTTTCTATCAAGAATGAATCTCGACCAGCAGTAGGGTTTTCACCAAATTTACTATCGGGCAAAAGTAGCCAATCCACCATTTGTTGTGTGGAGATACTTGTAACATATTTGAGACCTTTTTCAGGCACTAATTTTTTAATAAAAGTCTTTTCCATCACGTCTTCCCACTCCACATATATTGTCGCAATTATACTGTTTTTATTTAAAATAAAATCCCAATTCATCATGGGTTCTATCAATGCCGCTCTTTCACCCGTAAACGAAAGATTCAAATCTCTTAACAAGGGCATTAATTGACGGGCAGGGATAGCGAGATAATCCGTCTGTAGTGCCGTCATATCGCTCAAAGCCATCTTTTTACCCGAACTCAAAACCTCTGAAATACGGCTTCCTCGGTACTGGTCAGCCCATTGGTAACCAATAGCCGTTTCGAGGTGCGGATACTGAGGGGTCGCCAAATTCTGATTAGCAGATGCTAAAAATCCTGCACTTGGATTGAAAGCATTCGGGCGTTCTAATATCGGTAAATAACCCGACCACTCCTGCGAACCATCTCCTTTCAAAGGCACCATGCCACTAAAACCCTTGCGAACGGGCGTGATACCCACCACTTGCCAGCCAATATTGCCTTTTCGGTCAGCCCAAACCATATTTAAAGCGGGAATATGGCTGTAAGAACAAGCCGCTCTGAATTCTTCCCAAGTTTTAGATTGATTCATACGTAAACTTGCCAAATAAGGCGCGCCCCCAATTTCCAACCACGCACAGCGAATGGCATACGCTTTTTTCCTTTTCGTATCCTCAAAAACCACGGGTCCATGTCGTGTGTATTTCAATTCTATTGTTTCAGATTTACCGCCTTTTATGGGTATCGTTTCCTTCACAACTGTCATTTTTTCCCACTTATTTTGATAGCGGTACTCCAAAGGGTTATTGGGATTGATGTCATAAATGTACATATCTTCAGCGTCCGTTCCGAAAATAGTTAAACCCCATGCCCCCTCAGTATTATGCCCGATTGAGATGCCCGGAATCGTCGGTTCGCCACCACCAATGACATTCCAATTGGGTGCATTGAGGTGAGCAACGTAGCGCAACGATGGCACCGATATAGCTCTATGCGGGTCATTGGCTAAAATAGGATATCCACTTTGGGTTTTAGAACCGCTCAATACCCAATTATTACTGCCTACGTTAAACTTTGAATTGTCTAATAAATCATTCGTAATGGGTTGATTTTCAACGAGATATTTAAAACTTTTCCAATCATTTTGAAAACCATAAGCCAAATCAGTTGGCTGAAATTCAATCGGTTTTCGGAAAGCATTGTACAAATTTAAAACATCTTCAAAAAGCCCTTCGGTTGGGTAAGGTATGCTCAAATTCGGTTGTAATGGGTGAAAATGCGACACTTCTCTTGTCTTATCTTCCCCCAATTGAGCCACCAAACGGGCAATTTTGACCTCATCAGTCACATTCGATAGCAAGCCTTGATGCCTCGAAATCACCACTTCAGGTGTCCAATACTGAGGGGTTATTTTTAAAAGTTTGAATTCAATGGGCAGTGTTTCAGGGTTTTTATTCGCCTGTTCAATAGCTGCATTCACGCCTTTTACAAATGACTCAATTATCGCTGCCCCACGTGGATGATAGTGTTGCATTTCCTTAGCCATATCGCCACGGAACTTGAAAAGCCGGGCACCAATATCCCGTTTGAGTTCCCGCTGACCAAGTATTTCAGCAACAGTCCCCGTCGCTTGTCGCCGCCACAATTCAAATTGAAACAGGCGGTCAGTGCAGGCATAAAAGCCTTGTGCAAAGAACAAATCAAGCTCATTTTTAGCATAAATGTGCGGTACACCCCACGCGTCCACCTTAATTTCAACGGAATCTCTTACGCCAACACCTTTGCTCAAAGGCATTTGAATGGCGTTTTGAGCTTTTATCAAAGTGCTACTTTGGATAAAAAGCATGAGTAAAATCAATTTATATCGCATAGTTTTTATTTGTTTTTTAAAATTATAAATAATGCGAATATTGAGTTGGAAATGCCATGAGGCATCCCGAGAATCGGGATCGGTAGAAACCGATAAAAGATATTGATTTTAGTCCCATAGGGACTACATTTACACTTTGTGTAAATATTTTTCTACCGATCCCGATTCTCGGGATGCCTGACGGCATTTTTAACCCAATATTCGCATAAATACCTAATTCTACTTTAGCACTTTAAATCTGTGTCACCGCTTTAAGGCCTGTGCGTTACACACATCTTTTAAAAATACTGTACTGACCTCGTTAGAGGTCAAAGAATTGTAGTAAAAATACCCGTAAGGAAGCTATCGACCTCGTACTATTTGCTTTGTACGACCTCTAACGAGGTCGAAAAATGCTGTTTTATTTGGTTCTCTGAAAATTTTAGTGGTGTGAAAGTGTCGGAGTGACTTCAAGTCACTCCGACACTATTAAAAATCTCTGTTTATACTAAAAAGAGTATTGAAATGAGGTCTTTATTAATCCGA
>JANPHO010000393.1:0-2015 GCA_031424515.1 Saprospiraceae bacterium | reverse complement strand
AATTATTCAACAATATCAATTCATCCCGTTCAAGAAGGGATATAATATCTTCTTGCAGACGGGCAAAAAGTTGTTTTTGACGTTGCTTCACAGATATAGGGATAGCTGTTTTTATTTTTTTAAGTAAATCTACCTCTTTTTTATCTGATTTTATATGCTTTCTCGTGGAAACTAAGCGATTAATTTCATTGGCAAATGTTGTCAATGACTGATTATCAAGTTGTTGAACACCTTTTATTATTTCCTCAAAGCCCACCTTGATACCCTTATTAATTTCTATTGTTTGCATATTTTATAATTGGAATGATACTGTATTTGCCTAACCAAAAATAGTCTCTTTTTCTTTAAAATCCAGATTTTTACTAAAAATCAATCTTATGTTTTTTATGAGTAAGACTGAAAGGACGAGTTTTAGGAATAGTTAACTGGCGGGATGCGGTTTTAACGAGCGTATATTTTTTAGCTAAAAGAGCATCGAAAATCGGGCGAAAAACGGAATTGGGAGCTATTGAAACTAATAACACATTGGTATCTAATACGACACGCATAGGTTAGTCATTATAAGGTGTTTTTGTATGTGTTTGTGACCACTCTTTCATGGTTTCGTTTGTCCAGTCATTTTGTTGCCAGAGCTTATCCATTTCTTTTGTGGCTTCGGCTGCAAAATAGCGGGCTAACATATCTTTTATCTCTAAAAGCTGACTATCTTCTACTTGATATTCAAAGAGTTTTATCAACTCTATCTGCAAATTTGTTAATTTCTTTGTGAAAACCATTTTATAAGACTTTATACAAAAATAGGTGTCACTGTCTTATTCTCCAAATTTTTGTACCCCACCGAGTTCTCGGGGTTAGAAACCTCAGTATTTTACACTTAAAAGCCTTAGTTGAAACTATCTCAACTAAGGCTTTTCAATCCAGCCGAACCTCTCTACCAATAGGTAGAGCCAAGCGCAGAAGTTATATTTTTTGTCGTTCTAAATACTTTTTTACAGCTTGAGTGACTTTTAGTTTTACTTGCTTCCATGTCATTTTTTTGAGAGGGTCTGGGTCTTTTTGTTTTTCAGCATCTTCAAAATAGGCAATGGCTCTAACCAAATGAAAAATATCGTTGGACTGATACTTAGATTTATAAAATTCTATCATTTCGGAAAGACTGTACATGTCCAATAACTCTGCTATATCCCAAAAATCTTTTTTGACACCACGCCGTGCAATAGCGCTCAATTTCATGGCAACTATATCTGGGATAGAGACCAGTCGAATATCCTCTACTACATCAATCGGCTCTATGTAGGGATAAGGCAGTACAACCATATCTACTTTTATGTCATTGATGTACAGAAATAGCATGGATTCACTTTGGGAGGCTATAATTGTATCGGGAAATTGGGCTATAATTATTCGAGCAAGACTATCAACATCGAATGGTTGGGGCGTGAATAAATCCAAATCAATGCTCAAACGATGCCCTAAACGTAGCGATAGGTTTGTACCACCTACTAAAGCAAATTGTTGTAGGGAGGGCATAGCCATGAGGCTCTTTAATAATCCCAATGTGTTTCCTTCGACTGTCTGCGTTTGTAACATTTAAACTGAGAGGGCTTTAAATCAAGATATAAACAAAGAAAATTCAAGACATCTTTCTTAAGATAAGTAGATTGTACAATTTCTTTCTTGATGGTGTCTTTGCCATAAAATTTGACAAGCTCCACAAAATCATTCCATAAGCCGTAATTCAACACCTTTTCGATGATGTAAAAACGGTCTTTGGTATAGTCTAAACTATCAAAATCAATATCCCAAAACACACGTTTTGATATATCAGGTTTTAAAGCAGTTAACATCTTTTTAGAAATTTTATTACAAAGATAAGCCTTTTTTGAAGAAAAACATAGAGCAGGAAGGGTTTCATTTAAATGATTTAGTGCTCAAATCAATCTAAAAAGTATCAGTTAAGTTTCAATCCAGCCGAACCTGTCTGCCGATAGGCAGAGCCAGAGAAGGGTTTAAGA
>JANPHO010000392.1:0-28077 GCA_031424515.1 Saprospiraceae bacterium | reverse complement strand
CCCGATAGAAGCCTTACATTACAAATAGCTTTTTTATGAAAAAAATAGTTACCCTAACTTTCAGCCCTTGTATTGATAAAAGCACATCCGTGCAATCTTTAATTCCTGAAAAAAAACTGCTCTGTTCAGTACCAATAATGGAGCCGGGCGGAGGGGGCATAAATGTAGCACGCGCCATTAAAAAATTAGGTGGATTAGCCTCAGCGGTTTATCCTTCAGGCGGTTATACAGGCAAGTTTTTTACTCATTTATTGGAAAAGGAAAATATCACGTCTGTTGTTATTGACACGGTGCACGAAACCAGGGAAAATATTATAGTCGTTGATGAATCCACGAACAACCAATACCGTTTTGGGATGCCCGGAACAGAGTTGTTGAAAAACGAATGGCAAGCTTGTTTGAAAGCTGTTGAAGGCATTAAAAATGCAGCGTTTATTATTGCAAGCGGTAGCTTGCCACCAGGTGTTCCGCTCGATATTTATGCACAATTGGCTAAAATTGCCAAGCAGAACAAAGCGAAACTCATCATTGATGCCTCTGGGGAGGCCTTAAAACAAGCATTGGAGGAAGGTATTTACTTGCTCAAACCTAATATTGGAGAATTAAGTGCCTTGGTGGGTGAAAAAGAATTACAACCAAATGCTGTAAAAGATGTGGCTCAAAGCATTATCGCTAAAGGAAACTGCGAGGTAATGGTGGTTTCTATGGGTGCAGCAGGAGCGATGCTCGTTACAAAAGACATTGTTAAAACCGTCACGCCGCCGCCTGTTGTTAGGAAAAGTACGGTTGGGGCAGGGGATAGTATGGTGGCAGGCATCACTTTTTACCTTTCAAAAGGGAAAAGCCTTATTGAAGCGGTACAATATGGTGTCGCTTGTGGCACGGCAGCTACCATGAATGATGGAACAGAATTGTGCAAAAAACAAGATGCAGATAAACTCTTTGCAATTATTGCCCAAGAGTGAAATAAGCGTTTTGAAGTCTTTTTAGAAATACTGAGGGGTGCAATTTGTGAATAAAGTTTGAGAAAACGTATTCTCCAGATTAACCTTACTTTTTTGAAACAACTCCAAGAATTCGTTGAACATTTATAAATAAACTTAAGTATCTGAAATGAAAGTAGCCGTTTTTAGTGCCAAACCTTACGAACGTGAATATTTTGACAAGTTTAACGCTGAAACAAAGCATGAATTAATCTATTTTGATGCAGCTTTGAATATTGATACCACAAGCTTAGCTTCGGGATTTGAAGCCGTTTGTGTATTTGTAAGCGATAAAATTGATAAAGAAGTCATTCAGAAATTATCAAAAAACGGCATCAAATTGATTGATTTAAGAAGCGCAGGTTTCAATAATGTCGATATAGCTGCCGCCGCCGAAAACAGTATCAAAGTATTGAGAGTGCCTGCTTACTCACCACAAGCCGTGGCAGAACACGCGATAGCCCTGATTCTCACTTTAAACAGAAAAACCCATAAAGCTTATAACCGAGTCAGAGAAGGCAACTTTTCAGTAGAAAACTTGATGGGTTTTAATCTATTTGAAAAAACAGTGGGCGTCATAGGGACTGGTAAAATAGGTGCCGCTTTTTGCCAAATCATGCAAGGCTTTGGGTGCACAGTGATTGCACACGACGTCATAGAATCCGAAAAGCTGAAAGAAAAAGGCGTCAAGTATTTTCCTCTTGATGAAATCCTCCACAATTCTGAAATTATCTCCCTCCACTGCCCACTCACGCCCGATACGCATTACCTTTTAAATGAAAGGACTTTTTCTAAAATGAAAAAAGGGGCAATGCTCGTCAACACAAGTAGGGGAGGACTCATCAATACTTCTGATGCTATAGATGCTTTAAAAAGTGGACAATTGGGGTATTTGGGCATTGATGTATATGAACAAGAAGAAAACCTGTTTTTTAAAGATTTATCCGAAAGCCTCATTCAAGATGATTTGATTGAACGCCTCATGGCTTTTCACAATGTGCTGATTACGCCACATCAAGGCTTTTTTACCCACGAAGCGATGAGCCAAATATCCATAACCACCATGAAAAACTTCACCGCTTTTGAAAAAGGTTTACCATTAGAGAATGAAGTTAAAATGAAATAAGAATATTAAAACCAAAGCACAGCATTCCAAAAGTTTCAAACTTTTGGAATGTTCTTAGTTTAAAATATCCTACCATACTGAGGGGTATAGGTTCTTTGAAACCTATACCCCCTCAGTATTATGGGCGTTTCAAGAGACTTAAAGATTTGAGAAACCTTATTAATATCTCAAATTTGGGCTTATCAATAAGAATATTACAAAAGGTGTGAATAATGTAACTTAATTAAAGGGTTATATAACACTTATCAGTTAAAGAATGTCCAACTTTACACAGGAATCATTCTCGTGTAGAATGAAACCAGATTTGGTATATTATATCAGCAATTCAATAATAAAATAAAATGACAAAATTAAAAGGTTTAGGGATTTGGATGGATCATGCAAGTGCGCATTTGATGCCGTTTGAACATGAGGTTGTTGAAGCAACAATCATTGAATCAACATTCACGCACCAAGACAAGGAGGAAAGCTTGAGCAAAAGTGAAAGTTTGATGCACCATAAAGAGCAACAACAACAAGGAGATTATTACCAAAAATTAGGTGATAAAATTATGGATTACGAATCCGTCGTGCTTTTTGGTTCCACGGACGCAAAAGTGGAACTTTTTAATATTTTAAGAGCGGATAAGCGGTATGCGGATATCGTCATTGAAACCAAAAACACGGATAAAATGACAACCAAACAAGAACACGCTTTTGTGAAAGCTTTCTTTTCAAGACAGTAATAAGTATCAGAATCGGCTATTTTATAGTAAAAGGTATGAATCATACAACTTATCTCTGCAATTGTGTAATACTAATGTAGTCAGATAAGCCCAACTTTGTATAGAAAAAATGTAGTATTCAACCCACAATTCATCTCATTTTTATCTGTAAAAAAGCCAAAAAATGTCTATTAAAACCACCAACCCGACTACCAATAAGATTGTCAAGTCTTTTCAAGATATGACAGACAAAGCAGTTGAAGCCGCAATAGTGCAGGCTACAACTGCTTTTAACGATTGGAAAAAAACGACCTTTAAGCAAAGAGCCGATTTATTGCACAAAGTAGCGGCATTGATGCGGGAGAAAAGAGACTCTCTTGCCCGATTGATAACTTTAGAAATGGGTAAAATTATCTCCCAAGCAGAAGGCGAAATAGACCTCAGTGCTGATATTTTTGATTATTACGCCAATAATGGCGCGAAATTCCTTGCCGATAAACCCCTCAGTCCTCAATACGGGAATGCTTATGTGCGCTACAGCCCCGTCGGTGTTCTCTTCGGTGTAGAGCCTTGGAACTTTCCTTTTTATCAAGTTGCCCGTTTTGCCGCGCCCAATATTATGGCAGGGAATACTATTTTACTGAAATTAGCGTCCATCGTCCCCCAATGTGCCATTGCAATTGAGGATTTGTTCAAAGAAGCCAATACACCTCTCGGCGTGTACACCAATCTTTTAATCCCCGGTAAACACGCCACGCAATTGGTTTCTGATGAAAGGATAAAAGGGGTGTCTTTAACCGGTAGCGAGGAGGCAGGAGCCAGTATCGCCGCCGAAGCGGGTAAAAATCTGAAGAAATCCGTTTTGGAATTGGGTGGAAGCGATGCTTTTATTATTTTAGAAGACGCTGACATTGATAAAGCAGTAGAGTGGGGCGTTATAGGAAGAATCAATAATAATGGCGAATGTTGCATCGCTTCTAAGCGATTTATTGCCATTGAAGCAATTGCTGATGAGTTTTTAAAGAAATTTAAAGATAGGTTATTGAATCTTAAAATAGGTGATCCCATGGATAGAGCGACCGAACTTGGTCCCATGAGCAGCGAAGAAGCTGCTGTGCATTTGGCAGATCAAGTAAAAAGATCCGTGGACGCGGGAGCAAAGTTACTGCTCGGCGGCAAGCGGATGAATCGCACAGGAGCTTTCATGGAACCGACTATTTTAACAGATTTAAAACCGGGCATCGCCGCTTATCACGAAGAACTATTTGGACCCGTCGCCTCTTTTTACAGAGTAAAAGACGAGGCAGCTGCCATAAAACTCGCCAATGACTCCAGTTTTGGATTGGGTTGTTCTATTTTTACCCAAGATATTGAAAGAGGAAAGCGAGTAGCCGATCAAATAGATACAGGAATGGTTTTTATCAATCATCCCACGTGGACGCAAGCGGATTTGCCGTTTGGTGGCACAAAGGGTTCCGGTTATGGCAGAGAATTGTCGGAATTAGGCATTGAGGAATTCGTCAATAAAAAGTTGATTCGCATCAGTGAATTGACCGATCCTTTTTAGAATGATGTACATTTTAAGGGGATTTAACAATTATCAATTAAATTTGTTCTGCTTTCTATAAAACTATTAAGCAATAGCACCCCCTCACTATTTTTTATTAAAAAAGACTTTTGGGCGGTTTTTTGTTAAAAAGAAATATAAAACATAAAGTAAAATGGTAAAAACAAAGTGGGTAGAAAAAGACAATACTTTGCAACGCACCTTTAGTTTCCATGATTTCGTGGAAGCATGGGCTTTTATGACCGAAGTTGCATTTCACGTGGAAAAACTGGGGCATCATCCCAATTGGTCGAATGTGTGGAATACCGTTGAAATCAAACTCACCACGCACGACGCCGGCAACAAAGTAACTGCCAAAGACCATGAATTAGCGGCAGCAATTGATAAGGTTTTTAAAAAATACGAAGTATAAAATCCAAACGTGCAGAACTTTTAGGCGTGTAACAAAAAAACTTTTTAGAGTATTATCTCCAAGAAGTTTTTTTATGTATTTCAATTGCGAAAACTGCAGAATAAAGGGCTATTTTGTCTCCATCAAAGCCTGTTGAACCCCGTAATATGAGGCTTTTCTATTAGAACTTTTATCCCAAGGTAAAGGGTATTTGTCGAGTAGCCAATACGGATCCATATCATCTTTAACGCCCCAAAAACTGATGCGCGAAGCTCCCCCTTCTACGGCTTGCTTAACGTAATTATAATATTCTTCTTTCTGTTTTTGAGCAACGGTGGTTGACCATTTCTTATTACTAATGGTCACATCCAATTCAGTAATGTAAACTTCAATACCCAAAGCTTTGAATTTTTTAACGGTATTTTTTAAAGCACTATCGTCTAATGCCCAACTGGTGCTGTCAACCGTCAAATGCCCTTGAATACCCAAAGCATCAATGGGAATATTAGAGTTCAGCATGTGCTTGATCAATTGATACGCGGCGATATTTTTCCTATAATTAAAATGAGCTGAATTATCAGTTTCAATGTTGAAGTCCCTTAATTCTAATTTTTTACTCGTCTTTTCCCTGCAATAAGTGAAGGCTTTTCTGATAAATACGGGGTGTTTTTCATTGATTTTATCTTTCCCAGTTAGAGAAGAAGCGTCGTCTTCCCAGCCGATTTGACTCCAAAGCATGTTCGTGCGGTAAGTACCATCATCGTCAAATAACTCATTGATAACATTCCAAATATCGACTTTATTTTTATTATCGTTCGTTTCCATGATATTGTAAATCATGGAACGCAAAAGCGAATCCAATTCAGCAGGTTCCCTTTTTTCATTAATCAACCAATCAGGCATGTAATTATCGGGACCAACCAACATGTGTACAGTCGGGCTCATACCATTGGTTTTAATCCAATTGATATTTTTATTGAGTTCCGTATAATCGAAGTCTTTTTCACCCAGCCATCCACCAAAACGAGCATACCAAAGCCCTTCGCCCGTACTGAGTTCTGTTTTAATGATATTTGTGTAATTGGTATCATTAAACGAAATTTCAACGGGAGAGCCAACTAAAACCTTCGGATTTATGTCTTTCAACTTTAGTTCAGTTGTGGACGGCTCTTCAGTCACGACATCATCTTGCTGGTTTGAGCAAGACAAGCACAGCAAAATGATGAAAGCAACTATATAAAATGCTTGTTTTATAATCGGCATGTGTAATACTTTAAAAATGAAAATGATTCGTTTCAGGAATGTAATACACATACCCCTCAGTATTTTAACCATTTTAAGGGTAAAAAGGGCTTTTGTTTTCCATTTATCCGTTTTCGATAAATACATAAATGAGTGGAAACCCAATTATCTTTTATTTACAGTATTAAAACACATTTTCTCTGACTTTAGTACCGAAAACAGTTAAAAATATGATTTTAAAATCCAATAAAAAAGACCAATTTTGCAGATACCATAAATCATATTTGGTGCGTCCGATAATTTTGTATTCTGTGTCTGTAGGCCCTCTAAAACCATTGACTTGTGCCCAACCTGTAATGCCTGGCTTGGAATAATGCCTTAAAATATAATCCTCCGCCGTATTTTTAAATTGAATATCGTGGGGTACTGCATGAGGGCGAGGGCCCACTACACTCATGTCACCCATCAATACATTAAAAAACTGTGGCATTTCATCCAGATTGGTAACGCGGAGAAACTTACCTATCCTTGTAAATCGTTCATCATTTTCAGTGGCTTGTAGTACTTCATCACCATTCTCTTGTACTGTCATTGTCCGAAACTTGAGGCAACCAAATATATCCCCTCTAAAGCCGACTCGGTCTTGAATAAATAAAGGAGAGCCTTTCGATTCCAAACGAATCAGAATAAGTATGATTGGAAATAACCATGATAATATAAAAACTATTACCAATAATGAAAAAACAATATCAAAAGTTCTTTTAATGATTCGATTTTTGATAAATGCTATCTTCTCTTCCTTTGCACTCAGCACAGGAAAGCCATTGTGAAGTTCCAATTTTGCCCCCCCCTCAGTAACAAGCTCAGTTTCGACGGGTATCATTTTAAAATCAATAAAATTGAGTTTTGCAAAATGGATGAATTCCCGAATCAAGGAAGGCGTCATTTCATTGGCAGCGTACAAAACAAGATTGATATTGCTCGATTTCAAATAATCGTACATAGAATCTAAAGAACCTAAATAGTTTTTATGATTCACTGCGGATTCACCGAAAGAACCAATGTATCTAACTTTACCGTGGTGTACCTCTTTCAAAGTCTTTTCAACTTTTGGAAGTGCCTCGCTATAACCGATTGTAATGTAATTAATAACTTCATTTGCAGTAAATTGTGGCAGAAAAAACCGAAGTATAAAACGACCAAAAGCCAGCAAAATAAGCAGTAGCCCATAAAAACTGGTCAAAAAAGTGCCTTCTTCTTTATCAAAAATAAACCTGTAAATAAGGTAAAACAGGAATATGTACATCAAGTAATTGGAGAAAAGTTTCCTGATTTCTTCTTTAAACGTAGTGTACTCAAACCGACCATATAAGCGATTGGAGTAAAACATAATGGAAAACCATAGGAGATTGACCAATATGAGAATGACTCTTTTCTCTTGAAATGTAAAATAGATTGAACCTTTAAAAAACCAATAATAGGTGAATAAAAGAGTAATGTTAAGAGCCAAGAAATCGGAAAAGATGCATGTTATCTTTTTATATGCTGACATGTTGTGGTAATAATCGTTTAGAGAAATTAGAATGCATTTCTGATAGCGTACTTTCGATATCATAAGTCCAATGCCAAGAAGGATAGTGTGATTTGAATTTACTGACGTCTGAAATATACCAAATATGGTCGCCGATTCTGTTCGTTTCGGAGTAGGAGTAACTTAAGTTTTTACCCACTATTTTTTCACAAATATCAATTGCTTCTAACATGGAGCAGTTGGCAAAACGCCCCCCACCTGCGTTATAAACCTCGCCTTGCCGTGGTTGCTGATAAAAATGCCAAAACATATTGACCAAATCAAACGAATGTATATTGTCTCTCACCTGCTTGCCCTTGTATCCAAATATGGTGTAGTGATTGCCAGTCATTGTACATTTCATCAAATAAGCTAAAAAACCGTGGAGTTGCGCACCCGAGTGATTAGGACCTGTCAAACAACCGCCTCTAAAAACTCCTGTATTCATGCCAAAATACCTTCCGTATTCCTGCACCAATACATCCGCCGCTACTTTTGAAGCCCCAAATAATGAATGTTTGGTGTGGTCTATACTCATGTTTTCATCAATTCCATCTTTAAAATAGGCGTGCGTTTCATCAATTTCCCACCTCGTATCTTGCTCAATCAACGGTAAAAAGTTAGGATTATCACCATAAACCTTATTTGTAGATGTGAAAATGAAGACAGCTTTATCGCTGTAAAGTCGAGTCAATTCCAGTAAATTGAGCGTTCCATTTGCATTGACTGTAAAATCGGTAATCGGTTCTTTGGCTGCCCAATCGTGGCTGGGTTGAGCCGCAGCGTGTATGACGAGCTTAATGTCGGTGTTATATGTTTCAAATATCTCTTTTAATTCTTCATAATTTCTAATGTCAATATTCAAATGTTTGTAATTGTCGTATTGCTTTTCTAATCTGGTCTTATTCCATTCGGTAGAAGCATCTTTGCCAAAAAAGTATTGGCGGTAGTTGTTATCAATACCGATAATCAAATCAAATTTATCCGCAAAAAAAGCGACTGATTCGCTGCCAATTAAACCCGCAGCACCCGTGATAATAGCTATTTCCATAGTATGATTTATTTAAAAATGTTTGAGTTTTATGTTCGTTTTAGAAAAAATTGCTTGAATGAAAGGTAAATGAAATAGGAGTTTGTGAACAAATACCGCTTCCAAAGCTTTTGGGGCTCTTGAATAAGTCGGTAAAACCATTCTAAGCCGCTATTTTGCATCCAAACTGGTGCGCGTTTTACCGTACCCGCATGAAAATCAAAGGCGGCTCCTACAGCCATCATCACACTGCTAATTTTACCGAGGTGATCAGAAACCCATTTTTCCTGACGTGGGCAACCTCTGCCTACCAAAACGATATTGGCTCCAGATTGATTGATTTTCCGAATATCCTGCACATCTTCCTCTGACGTGGCATCCCGAAAGCGGTCAACGTGCACGCCACAAATATCGATTTTAGGATAATTTTGGCGAATATGGGCTTGGAGTTTATTCAGTGTATCTTCTGTACTGCCATAGAGATATACTTTTAAAGCATTTTTATGGGCGGATTCTAAAACCCATTGGGTAAGTACGGGACCACAAACCCTGTCTTTTAATTGGGATTTATGAAAAGCATTCAATGCCCAGCGAACAGGTTGCCCATCAGGAAGTACCATATCCAATTTATTAACTTTTTCTCTGAGCGACCTATCTTTGTAGGATTCAATTAACCCATGAACAGCTAAAGCACTGACCCCGAAACTGATGCGATTCATGGCATTTTGAGTAATAATATCGGTAGCCTCTTCATAATCAGTTATGGTATAACCTACATTGAAAAGACTTTTTTTCATTGTTAAATTCATAGTACGTTTTGGTTATATTTTAATAAAACTCTCCTTTTAATGATTATCTTGAAATGATAAACGTCCGCGTGATATCACGCTTACCCGCCGTACGGATATGCAAGAAGTACTGACCCATTGCCAAGTCGTTCAATTCTATGCGGTGGGTTTTAGCTGCTTTTTCAACGGAAACTACCTGCATTTTATGTCCTGAAGCGTCCATGACAGTCAGAACCACGGGGCGATTTTCGGACATCGTCAGATTCACATCCAGATAGTTGCTGGTTGGATTAGGAGATAAGGTGTAAATATCTGGTTGTTGGTACTTAATCGTGACTATATCGCTGACTTGAACCGAGCCGTCATTGCCCACCGATTTTAAACGATATACATTTTCACCGTCTTCAAGGGATTCGTCTGTAAAAGAAAACGAGCGTAGGTTGTCAGCACTATTACCATTTATTATCGTTAAACTTTTGAAATTTTGCATCTCATCCATTTTTTCGATTTCATAATAGTCTTTTAAGTATTCAGAATTAACGACCCATTGCAAAATACCTTTATTGTTTTCTAATCGTCCATTGAACGATACAATGCGATTTGCCGCCAGAGCAAGTGTTCCTGTCGGACATCCAACGGCTTCAATTTTCCACTGTTGATTAGTCCCTCCATTGTCTCGCCATTGGATTAAAGGTGTATTGTCTGCAATATTATCGCCTGTTACATCTATAGCTCTACTCGAATGTCGCGCAATGAGAGAATAGTACCCCTCAGTATTGAGGTTGAATTTCCATTGCTGACTCGTTAATGCTGAGTAAGTAGTTTGGATTATAGCCGCGAGATTAGCTGTTGAAGAATTTTGAACACTTACTGCTTTGCCAGATAACCCACTCGTAAGCTGATAATATGTAGCGTCAATTTTTTTAATTCGCCAAATTTGATCTCGTATCCCCACCCAAGGATTTTGCACTAAAGTGATACCATTATTTACAGATGTTGAAGCCAAACCCATCACCTTGCCACTGTGTCGAGCGGTCAAACGATAACATAATGCTGGGTCAAAGCCGCCTGTGGAAGGGGCAATCGGTGTTGTACTGATTGCTACACCGCTCGACCAAAGGGTTCCAAAACGCGAAAAAGCTTTGAAATGATATAAAGTCCCATTTGTCAAACCAGTTACTGTCATATTACCTCCTTTTCCTCTGAAAACGACTTTTCCACCTTCATAAGCTGTCCCTGCACCCGCAAAATTCGCATCAGCAACGTAGTTAGTCCCACTTGGTTGGCTTGTAAACGCGGTATTAGCTTTTGCAACTATCATCACTTCATCAAAATTAGTAAGTGGACTTGTCCACGATAAAGTTACCGCCGATGACTGAGGGGTAGCTAAGAAATTGGTAATATTAACTGGCTGTGTTGGGTTAATTGTCCCCGTTTTTAAAACAACATTACCTTGATGGGGATATACATTAAAAGAGATAATATTGCCATTGCGTGTAGAGTTAATCGTAGTAGTTCCTTGAGATACCGTAAAAGTACCAGCAATAGAAGCTACATCTACATTCACAGTTATGGGCGTTTTTAATATGGTAGTATTCAACGTCGAGGTATTTGTGAAGTTCACATTAATAGTACCCGCAGTTAAATTAAATAGAGTAGCAATTGTATAAGCATCACGTTGCATTTTATAAGTAATAACCTCCGAAGCTGTTGCCGACCATATCAAACCAGCATCCATTTTAGTTTTTACATAATCTAAGTGAGAAGTATAGTTGGCTATTGTTATAGCACCATAAGAAGGGTCATTAATGCCGTGAAATTCACGCATTAGATACCCCCCCGCCGAAATAACATCA
The DNA here is from genome assembly GCA_031424515.1 of Saprospiraceae bacterium. Classification (GTDB taxonomy): domain Bacteria; phylum Bacteroidota; class Bacteroidia; order Chitinophagales; family Saprospiraceae; genus JAAFJT01. Next base: position 16,820 of record JANPHO010000392.1, on the reverse strand, counting down.
TCAACAGATGCTTTGAGGCTTGAAATAGCAGAAGCAGAATTATCAAAACCATAAAAATTAATGTTCATGAAATTGGTGAAATTGCTGCTATTAAGGCTTCCTGTTCCTGCCCGCGAACCGATATACCCAAGATTATTTTTTAAATAGTCCAAAATAGTGGTCGTGTAGGCATCATAAGGGTGAATGAAAAAGATGGGGCGAACACCCGTATTGGTTTGAATCAATTGAGTAGATTGGTCTAATTCAACTGCAAAGTCCGCCGGACCATAAGTCAAACTTCCGGTACATTCACTGGCAGGGCCGCCACATTTGTGGCTATGAGAATGATTAATACATTCATGCCCACCCGTCATCATAGTTCGGGCTTTAGTCCATTCTGTGGAACCACAATTTCCGGTAATTGCTCCGAAACTGAATTTAATACCTCTTGCAGTTGCAATGGGATAAGCATGGTCATAAATACCTGTTACATAATCGCCGAAATCATCGTGTACAATAGTATAAGCCGCTTTTTTATTATCTTTCCAAGTAGCGAAGCTTGCAGTTTGGCTGCAAAGGGGGTGAAGGCTTAAAAAGCAGAATGCTAATAGCCAATGATAGGGAGTAAAGTTACGCATGGAGTTTAAAATTTTGGTAAAGAAAATGAGTCGATAGTAATATAAAAAGTCATTAGTGTCCAGTTGTAACTAATTGATTATCAATGTATATTTTTGTAGAATTGATTTTTTCTGTAAATAAAATTCGTAATTAATTGATTATCAGGCACTTAAGTTTTCTACATTTTGTAAAATAATCAATGAAATTGTACGATTTTCAATGATATTAAACAAAAAAGTAAGGAAATTAAGCTAAAAAAAGCAATTTTCAATTAATTCTATTGAAATCGTTTAAACCGAAAACCTTTATAATTTACTGATTATGAATAACTTATGAAGGTTTTATTTTTCTTAACTGGACACGAGTGATAAAAAGTGTATTTTTGATAATCAGTACTGAGGGGTCACGCTTCTTTTAAGGCAAGTGTTTCCAGAGAGATAATATTTTCATAGACGTCTACTAATTGTTTGTAGTTGCTTTTAGGGGAATAGTTCTCTTCATAAGCTCTTCGAGCGTTGACGTATACCGTTTCTTTATTCAATCTATCTAAATTATTGAATATGATATCTGTGTTATTGGGTTCAAATAAAAAACCATTTTCACCATTTGAAATAATAGTATTTAAATTTTTAGTATTGGTCGCAAATACGGGTGTCCCCGTTGAAAACGCCTCTAAAATGGTCATTGGCTGCCCTTCATAGGTAAGGGAAGGCACTATTAAACCTCTGCTTTTTTTTAATTTTTCGATGATAAAAGCATTATTTTGATAGCCTAAATAATGAATATTGGGATTGTTTTCAGCGGCTTCTTTTACAAAATCCTCTAAAGGTCCCGAGCCAATTATCTCCAAATTTTTCTTATTTTTAATAAAAATATTGATAAGCAACTTTACGCCTTTTTGCTCATTCAATCGCCCCACGAAAACATAATAATCACTCCTTTCTTCCATCGGATAAAAGCCGAAATCGTTGACGTAATTGGATTTTATTATCCCCTCATTAGGTTTCATGGATAGTATCGGTGCGAGTAAATTTTTATTAAAATCCGCTAAAAAAATGTATTTTTTGACTGGATTGAAGTGCTTTAATGCGAATTTATGAACACTATTGACTATTGAAAGCTGTAAAGATTTCAGAAATGAACCCTTGAAACACTTATTTTTTATGCCATAAAACCCGCTTTTTTTATCCAAACACAATTGACAATTAGCATTATCGCGGTACAATAAGCCTTGGATACAACCAAACCGATAATTATGGATGGTCATTACCGTCGGTACATTTTTCTTTTTTAATGCAAAAAAAATCGAGGGTGATGCGGTGTAAAAAACGTTGTGAATGTGAACAACATCAGGTTTAAACCTTTCAATGTGTTCAATGACTTTTTTATAGGAAACTCTATTAAAAATAGTTTTAGAAAAAAGAGCTATCTTAGATATGCCTTCCAAGTCTTGATTGTCAAATTCGCAGAGTTCGACATCATGTCCATATTGCTCCAATAAATGCCTTTCATTGACAACAACCGTATCTTCTCCGCCTTTTTCAAGGTATTTATTGTGTATTTGAAGTATTTTCATTTAAGCAGTTACCCCCTCAGTATTGTAGTCATTTTTACGTAAAACATAGTCCACAGCATCCGTAAAACCCTTCGCCATATTTTCGGGGATGAGTTCATAATCCATTTTATGTCTGATGGCTTTTTGCATAACTTTTTGCAATTCCTCGTTTTGTAGGTATTCTTGAATGGTATTCGCCATTTTTTCTACTGAAAAATCGGGTATTTTAAAACCTGTTTCATTATCTACGATGTACTCGATTTCGGGCGGGCTCATTTCAGTTTGTAGAAATGTGACGACAGGGCAATCAAACATAAAAGCATGGTTAACCGCCAAGCCTACATTGCCTGGCATAATCATCAAATCAGATGCATAAAGCATTTCACCCGACTTTTGGCTATCATGTATCCACCCGTGAAATTTTACGGAATCGTCCCAATTATTATCCTTAATTCTCTTTTCCAAAGGCTCTATTTCACCGCCGCCCACAAAGTGAATGCCCACTTGATTGGGTATTTTTTTATTTAAAATTTCAAAAATATCCAATAGGTTTTCAGGTCTCTTTTCTTCTACGATGCGCCCAATATAGATAAGATTAAAAGGATGCGTAAAGCCCAGTTTTTGCTTAACAGCATCTTTTCCAAGTTCATCTAAATTGGCTCTGATGGCTTTTGCTGGCTTCGTATCCAAGGTGTTTTGAGCGACAAATAACTTTTCAGCACTTACAAAATTAGACATTCGTTTTTTATCTGTGTGTGTATAGACTATGGTGGCGTCCGATATTTTCATTAAAAACACTCTATACTTATCAATCCAACTTTTATCAGGTTCAAAACCAGTGAAACGATTATAGCCATGCCCATATAAAATGAATTTTACACCCATTATTTTAGCGCAGATATACATCGGTAAAAGCGTCAAAATGCCAATTGATGACTCATGGATGATGGCTTCGGGCTTAAATTTAAATAAGGTCGAAAAGGTTTCAAAAAGGAGATGAGTGTTTTTTTTTGAGTAATTGAAGCCTTTTATAATTTTTGAATAATTTGTTACAGCGAGTTTCACTTCAGTATCATTATCGCCATGTAACAATAAAAAGTTAAAACTCTCCGCTAATTTATCATAAACGAATTTTCGATAACTCGGAAAAATTCGTTGTATCATCAATACTTTTGGTTTAGTCTCCATTTTATTTTTTAGTAACAATAGCCCCTAAAATGACTTGATAATTATCATCCTTAACTGCCAGTTTAGCAATATTAACCTCTTCAAATGAGATACCTTGCAGCAGCATAGTTGCGCCATACACATTGCCCATTATTTCAATGTGTACATTATCCTCGCCAAATGTTTCAGCCAATAGTAGCCGCAAGGATTTGTCCGTAAAACGCCAATAATCGCCCCATCTATCCATGTCAAAGCGTGAAATTTGGGATAAACCAGCCACTGTGATAATGGCTTTACCCCCGGGTTTCAATATTTTATGAATACTTTTTACAGCAGTTTGGGTATCGTATATGAAATTAAGTGTTTGGGTACAGATAAATGTGTCCGCTATGCTGTCGGGTACGGAATCAAGAACAGTTAAATCTGCTATAATAGTTGCAGATTTGTCATTTTTATCAACGTGCAATATTTCAGCAATATCTACTTTCTTACCGTATTTTTCAGTGTAGGTTTTTTCGGCAATTTCTATCACCCTACCTACTATTAAATGGGCTTTCCCAGCTATGAACTGCTCGATATAAAACCTATCTACGGGAGTGCCTCTTTCTAATCCAAATCTTTCGGAGATAGGATGTGCGGCTAAATCTGTCAAAATTTTAGGTGGAATAATAAGCCTAAAAGTGCTTCTGATTAATTTTTTCCAGTAAGTTGGCATAGGTTAAATTGTGTCGATATGAACAGACTTTTTTAAAAATAGAATCGAGTATTAGATATATTAGCTCTGAAAGAGTGCCACTTGGATCATAATGGGTTTTTACCCAAATAATAAGCGATTTGATGCTTAGCCCAATTGCCTTCAAAATGACGGCGATTTATCACTCTTCCATCAAAAGAAAAATAGTTGCGATGCCCCGCTTGAGAGTATATATATGTGTAGTATTTTTCAGCACAGGCTAAAGCTTGTTCTGAAAAATGCTCTATTTTACCGTACGTGTAGGCGAAGTACTCGCAAGTGGTTTGGAGTTTTGACTCAATGATTCTTTTAGTCTCTTTTAATTCAAAATCTAAAACCTCAATGGGCGTCTCTCTACAATTGATGTGGTTCAGTGTATGTGAGCCGATGAGATGCTCTTCATTGTGCAATTGTTTGATTTGCTCCCACGACATAGGCAGTTTTAGGGTGTTTAAAAACACCTGATTTTTTAAAAAATCATCAATATACTGAGGGGTACCTTCCACATAATTCGGGCAGATAAAAAATGCCGCTTTGATGTTAAAAGTATCTAAAACGGGTTTTATTTTAGTAAAACACTCTTCATAACCGTCATCAAAACCCATGCAGACAAGTTTTTGATTATGGGGGATTTTCTTTGATCGCACCAATTCGCTACCTTCTTTGAATGATATGAAATCTACTTCTTTAGAAAGCAGATTGAGTGTATCATAAAAGCGCTCATTGCTTGTTTCACTATGGGTATCTATATAATGTCCATTTAAAATATGTACGCCATACTGAGGGGTCGCCATTCTGCCAAAAATATCCAAATAATATTTCCGCGAAAACAAGTAGGCTTTGTTTACTAAAGGAGGTAATATCATATTGAGCTATACAAATAATTTTTCCGATGAAAATACTGAGGGGGTGTTTTCCATCCACTTTTCATACCACATTTGAAACACCAATAAGAGCCAGATTCTATTGATATTGCCAGAATTTCCTTCTAAATAAGGTTTTAATAAGCCTTCTACTTCTTTATGATCTAATATTCCTTGCTTTTTTATTCGTTCGGGATTGAGATAAGTTTTAATCAAATCTTTTCCTATTTTATGCTCAAACCATGAGTGCATAGGTGCCCCAAATCCCATTTTACGTTTCACCATAATATCTTTGGGAATGTATTTATGCACGATATCTTTGAGTAAATATTTTTTCACTCCGTCCTTATATTTAAAATTAGAGGGTAATTGAGCCACAAATTCCACCAAACGATGGTCTAAAAGAGGCTCTCGCCCTTCCAATCCTGTACTCATAGTAGCTCTATCCACTTTTGCTACGATACAATCCACCATATAGGTTTTATAATCAACGGCTAACATACTTTGAATAGGGTCGCCTTTATGTCCATTAGGTGCAGGTGTATCCAGAAAAGTAGGTTGAAGTTGAAAAGGCTTTCTAATGAGCTTTTTTACATCATTTTCTGAAAAGTAATATAAAAACACCTTATATGCGTTCGTGACGGAGGTGTTTTGCAATAGATTTACCACCTTATCATATCGGGTATTGATATTGTAGGCTTTATTTAAAAAAGGAATATTCGTAGGATCTATATTCGATAGTAATTTGGCAGTTGATTTAGTGACTATGTCAGGTATATATCGCAGGTACTTTTGTTGTCGAGCTATATAATCGTATCTATGATAGCCCGCAAATAATTCATCACCCCCATCCGCGGAAAGAGCAACTGTCACTGATTTACGAGCCAAGCGACTGACCAAAGTTGTTGGGATAAAAGAAGCATCGCCCAATGGCTCGTCATAAAATTGGGGCAAATCCATGAGAATATCAATCGCTTCATTCGTTTCTATGATATACTCAGTGTGGTCAGTTCCAAGATGGTTTGCAACATTTTTAGCTTCTTCGGTTTCCGTAAAATATTTGTTTTCGTAGCCAATGGTAAATGTTTTCAACTTTTCAGTCCTATCTTTTTGCAGCAAAGCAGTGGTGATACCGCTATCATAGCCACCACTTAAAAAAATACCGACGGGTACATCTGCTACCATTCTGTATTCGCAAGCGGATTTTAATAACTTTTCGACCTCAATTTTAGCATCTTCTTCGCTAATACTGAGGGGGGGCTTGGCGTAAGCATCATAAACATCCCAATATTTTTGAATACTCATTTCGGCTTTATCCAAAGAAATTGTGATAAAATGTCCCGGTATTAACTTACTTGTGTTTTTAAAAATAGAGTAGGGTGCAGGCACGTACAAATTGACAAAATATAAAGCCAATGCATCCATATCAATTTCTTTTTTGAAATTTGGATGTTCATGAAAAGCTTTTAACTCTGAAGCAAACAAGAAAAGCCCATCTTTCCAATAGTAATAGAGTGGTTTTACGCCTGCTCTATCCCGATAGATATGTATTTTATTTTCTTTCAAATCGTAAAGTGAAAAAGCAAACATACCAATGAACCGATGAACTGCTTGATGACCCCAACAATCAAAAGCATTCATAATGACTTCGGTATCTGTATGAGATACAAATTCATAGTTTTTACTTATCAGCTCTTCCCTAATTTCATTATAATTGTATACTTCCCCATTAAAAGTGATGACCCAACGCCCATTTTTAGAATACATGGGCTGATGCCCAAGCGGCGATAAATCTATGATAGAAAGTCGCCTATGTCCAAAACCAATGGTAGCATCGGGTGTATTCCAAACTTTATAGCCTTTGTCGTCTGGTCCTCTGTGCTCAAGTGTATCAGTCATTCTCACTAATATATCTTGGCTGGATTTTTTATTAAAATCTATAAATCCTGCTATACCACACATTTTCTATTATTTTTTATACTATTTATGAATGCCCAGTTTCGTCATTGCGAATCGCCAACAACGAATATAAAACCCATCAAAACTTAATTTGTTTTTCCAAAGAATAGCCAACCAAGGAGTGGCGGAAATGAAATGTTGTGTCCAAGGGTATTCTACACCCAAAAATCGCGTTTTGAAAGGAGACCTTCCCCATAAAAAATTACATTCAGTTATCCCATTATCAATGAGGTAATCCACCGTTTTCCAAATACCCAAATTACCAACTCTTAAATCATCAAATGTGGAATCATGCCCTGTAACAAGCATATAAGCCTTATTTTCATAAATAAAACTCAAATTACCGCCGATAATTTCCCCTTTATGACGTATGCTAACCAGTAAGCCGAAAGAATGTATCAATGGAAATATGTGTTTTTGCCTTTGTTGAATTGCCAGAACGTGATCTATACTTTTACCTCTTTTTGCCCGCCGTTCTTTATTCAAAAATTCCAATCGTACTACATCTTCACATTTTATATCTTTATCAAAATCGTATCGTATCTCAATTTCGTCGTTAAAATAGGTGTTTAACTTCCGCAAGTTTTGAAATAGTTGTTTTCGTTTCTTCCTGCCAAGCTGTCTTAAATATTCGTTTTTACATTTTGGAAACTTAAGTATAGTTATGTACTCTTTTAAATAGACATTTCTGTGGGGAGAATGCCATTTTTGTTCTCGTTTGATTGGGCTTTCCATACGACTAACCACCGCCAAATGAGCATTATGCATTTTAATCAATCTTTGTATATCCTCATCATTTATCTCTGGAAAACCTACTATTTCAACCGTATTCAGAAAAAGTTTTTTTACTATTCGATAGAAGACAACTTTATAAATTTCTTCTCCTTTTATCCAAATCCAAACACGCTCTGCTGATTTAGCCTCATAACCAGTGCAAAATTCTAAAGAATTCAGCAATGGTAAACGCGCTTTTTTTAATAAACTATTAATCCGAGGCGGTAAATCTTTTATTAAAAAATCTTGTCTATCAATAGATTGTCGAAAAGTTGTCATTTAGCGATGATTAGAAAGACGATTCCTTGAGCTCTGATTCGAACGTGAGCCAAATTATTTAATTAGGTGGTGGAAATTTCTACCCATCTAATTAAATAATGATTTCGCTTTCTTGATTATTTTTCATAAATACACATCATACGGTAGGTGCTTCAACACCAATGTTTATAAGCCGACCATATAAATTTTGAGGGGTATATTCATAACTAATCTCAGCAGCTCTATTTTTATATTTTTCTAAGGGTAGTGTTTTATGGGCTAATCCTAAAATAATATCGGTCAGCTCTTGCGTACCATTATAGTAGATTATGGCATCTTCAAATTCTTTATCCACGGCGTACTCAGCAGGGAATATAGCGGGTTTTGCCCCACGTACGATATTGAATAATAAGCCAGATTCTTTAGTGAGCCCATATTTGCCCGTGTGAGAGACAGTAACTTTTTGATTGTTTAATAAAATATCTGCTTTATCAAGAGATTCATCAAATGTTACTGCATCCACAAACTCGACAGAATAAATGACATCAAGCCCTTTTTTTTCTAAATTTTGAAGTTTTTGGAGCAAATTAAGCTCTCTTCTCTCTACAAAACCCAAAAAATCAAAAACCAATTTACCTTTTATTTGGGGTAAAATGCGCTCTAATATTTTGAAAAGCCCGCTATAATCTCGGCGGGTGTCTGTTACGATTCCCGGAATACATATCCTTATTTTATGGTCAGGAGTGATTTGTAACTGTGGTTTTTCAATCCCTTCATTGATAACACTCGGGAAGGCAATAATCTTCTCATCGGGCACAAAGCGGCTTAAATATTTCTTTTGACCTGGACTTAACACTATAAGATAAGGCTCATAAGACAATAAATGCGCTAAAGTCGCCTTTCTTCTCGGATTTCTAACGAATACTTCGCGCCCAAATCGCGCTATTTCGCGCACCTTATCGGGATAATTTTTGATATTGTAAACGGCATTTTTAAGACTATTGATAAAACTGGAATCAAACCACATATCAATGTCGTGAATATGGAAAAATATATTTTTCACATTAGGTTTGAACTGCCTAAACTCTTTGAAACGAGGAGCCACTGTGCAGATATGCAGTCTATCAAAGGGCGTGTTTTCAATGTCATTTAGAAAGTCATCTAATTTTTTAGTCGTATCAAATACCACCAAACTTGTCTGCTCAGTAACACCCCCTTCTTTTATAACTTTACCAATAAACTCGGTAGTATAGACCACGATTTGATTATCAACGGCCGTGCTGTACGTTTTTATCAAGGCATTGGTAAGGGTGTAGTGCGTACTGGCACAAATTTCAAGAATAGCAATTTTCATTAGTAAAAGGGGAATTTGTATTTAGCGATATAATGGAATTAATTAATGAGTATGAAAATACTGAGGGGGTACTTTTAAAAAATAAATAAATGAAATATAGCACTTGCACTGATTTCCTGCGTAAATAAAGTATAATGAACAAGTAAAACCCATCCTATTTTATGAATAACATTCTCAAAGAGAGCATTTTTATACAGCAGAAAAGTATAAGCTATAAAACCTAATACACCAAATCTTAACAAAAGGATGGTCGAGCCACAAGAAGTTTCTAACTTTTCTGATTGCCCCAGCTTACTAAATCCTGTAGTTCGCATATCTATCCCTAAACCCAATAGTGGATACCGCTTAATAACAGGCATATCCAATATGACACTGGCAGAGCGTGAAACAGACACGACAAAATCGTCTCTCCTTCCGCGCTCTACTACTTCCATTTCATCGTCAAGTTCCACTATTTCGTTGACCATTTTTTTATATAGAAAATCAACTTGGGTGAAAACTACAAGAATAAAGATTAAAACAGAAGGAATAACCACCACCGAGAGCTGCTGATAGGTGCGATTCTGCATAATAAAATCTTTCAATAATAAGGAGAAAGGAATGAGTAGCCCCAAAATACCCATCGTCGATTGGGTCGTTAGTATAGCGATTAGAAATACAATATTCTTCTTTGAAGATAGTGGCTCGCCTTGATAAAAGATGTTGATATAAAGCGTGAGAAGTAAAACGGTTACAAAAGCTCCGGGTTCCCACATAAAGCCGCAATTCCTGAATTCATGGATAGGTACCATGGTATAAATCATGGAACTTGACTTTACGGTAATGTAGTGGCTCTCAGTAACGAATATTTTATTGAGGTTATATAGTATTTCAAAATTTATCAATTGTAAGCTGAACATGACAAGGCTGATACAAGTCAACGTAAAAATGATATTGGTAAAATATTCAGCAAAATCTTCCTTACATAAGTCTCTGCAATAATAAGCAAGGTATATTTTCATAAAAAGCCCCAAATAAGTGACTTCATTATAAGCACCATTGAGTATATAATAGAGGAGAGATATCGCTATGAATACTCCCGTAAGGATAATAAATGTCGGTTTTATTAAATTTTCAAAATAGAAATAAACGAAAGTAAAAAAGACCCAACCACCAATAATTAAATTTTTATCATTCGCCAAATTGGATGCACCCGACGAAATGAATAACACGAATATTATTAGAAGGTATGCAGCTACTTTTTTTATGTCAGAATAAGCAATCATTGATATTTAGTATTTCCACATGCGGAAATTTTAAAGCAAATTTTGATGAATACCCCCTCAGTATTTTAAGCATTTTTGAGGTGAAATCGTTTAAAATCGAAGTTCAACTTTCCAAAAGTTTTAAACTTTTGGAAAGTTTTTACATATAAATAACTTGTACTGTTTATTTGCTCCAAAAACCCTTTTTATCGGTTTTTAATAAAAGATAGGTTTGAATAGGAATGCAAATAGACGTCATCAATAGAATGATTATATTACCAATAAAAATCCCATCAATGCTCCAATGCAATACTTTAACGAAGAAATGTGTCAGCGGTAAAAACAAAATGATGTTGATAATAGCTAAGATAAACTGGACGTGAATTTTACCTGCGCCTGTTACAACGTATAAAAATAAGCTGTTCCAACTCAAAATAGCCATGTAAACCGCTACGTAAAAAGCAATTTTGGAGGACACCACCACATCTTTTACCCAAAACTTGAAAGCAATATCGCGGATAAAGTACCCCACAGTGAGCGCGAAAAAGATAAAAGCCAATAAAAGTGCGTACTTTTTTATCATACCGATTATCCAACTCACATCGCCACGCAGATAAGCATCGGTCGTTAATGACCAAAGAGGCGATAAAAGGGTCATAAAAACTACGTAAAACAGATTGAAATATCGATAAGCAATATTGTATTCTGCCACTTCATTCGGTGAAAAGTAGCGAATCAGTAGAAAAGTCGTCATTTCATACATGATGACTGCCGAAATCTGCATAAAAAAGAATTTGCCACTGACAAGGAAAATCGGCTTAATTGCCTTGAAATCCTTATCTTTTAAATCGGGCATGAGTTGTGGTAAATACGTCTTAAAATAAAAAAGACTGAACCCAATATAGGCAAAAACGGGTAAGAAAGCACTCAGAAAAGCATATTGTACCAAATCAATTGTCTCTGGCGTAGAAAATGTTAAGTAGCACAATATACAAGCATTGGAAATGGTCAAAAAGATATTTTCCAAACCTGAATGAAGATTCGCGCTCAAAACGGGTGCAATCAAGGAGAAAACAAGTTGCAAAACCAAGCCGATAAACGTCACTAAAACCAGTATATTGATGTTTTGAACCGAGTAGTTTTTGATGTTGAACAAAGCCGCCCAATCCACATTGAACCAAATCACCATGAATAGCGATATAATAACTAAACTGAGTGACCCAATAAAAATGTAGGCTGTATTCAATAACCGACGGGCTTCTGTCCATTGTTCGTTGAGAAAGCACCGCCGCAATTCTACCCGCAAGCCATTGCCCACGCCCACGTCTAAAAGGCTTACCCACATGGAAATAGATGCAATTGCCATCCAAATGCCATAGTTTTCCACACCCAATAGTGCCACCGAGCGCCGAACAATAACGAAAACACACAAGATATTGAACGCCTTGATAACTGCACTTAGTATTATGTTTTTGTTGAGTTGGCTTTGTTTTATTTTTGCTAAAATCATAAAATTTGTCGTGAATATATCTCTTTCTCTAAAATACTGAGGGGTATCGCTTACCCCCTCAGTATTTATTGGTTTTTGGGTTAAAAAGATTTCATATAGCTATAACCCTATGAAAACTATGAAAATCTTTCTCTAATCCAATTACTCGCGAAGTTGCTGATTTTACCATTATTTTCTTGTTTTTCTTGGATTGCGTCATTTTTATAGTAACCTCCTTCGCTATCATAGCTCAGCTTCAAACCATTGATAATAATGGTGGGATTGGGTAATTTGGGCACTTCTTGAAAACTTTGAATGGTGTCAATGTCTGTTCTTTTGGTGTGACCTAACCGAATGATAAATACCGACATATCAATATATGGCTTCAAAGACAACGCATCAGAAACTAAGCCGACAGGCGGTGTATTGACAATAATATAATCAAAATTATCTTTTAAATAACTGAATAGCTGACCCAATTTAGGGTTCATCATCATTTCAGAGGGGTTGGGCGTGCTATTTCCGCTGCTAATAACAAAGAGATCATTGTGTTTGCCCGAAGGCTGGATGATTTCCTGCGGGTACAGTTCGGAGGTCAAATAATTGCTAATCCCTATTTTACCTTTAAGATTCGGAAAGAGAGTTGCTAACTTTGATTTTCTCAAATCCAAGCTAACTATTACTGTCTTTTTATTAGCCAAAGCGAGGCTCATACCCAAGTTAGTAGCAATAAAATTCTTACCTTCTCCGCTTCTTGTAGAGGTAAAAAGGATGGCTTTTCCTTTGGTATTGGCGTTAAAAAGCGGTAAAACATAATGAATATTGCTTCGAAGATTTCGGAACATTTCAGTAATCAAACTATTATCTCCCGATTCCACAACCCAATTATTGGAAATTTTCGCATTCGGTATTTTGCCTAAAATAGGCATGGATATTTTAGCCGTAATATCAGACTCTGACTCAATTCTGTTTGAAAATAAACCCCTTATGATGACGTATAAAAACCCCAAAACCACCCCTGCAATCAATGCAGCCAAATAAAAAATGGATTTTTTCTTCCCAATCGGCTCTTCTCCGACAATAGGTCTATCTATAATGCGCGCATCTGCCACCTGACCAATCATGGAAATTGCCGTTTCTTCTTGCTTTTGTAATAAAAACAGGTAAATATTCTCCTTTATATTCTGAGAGCGTTTTATATCCGACAATTCTCTTTCATTGCGCGGTGCTTTGCCCAACGTGCTTGTAAATTGGTTATTTTTAGCTTTTGTACGCGCTAAGAGAGTCATATTCTCTTGTTTCAATCGCGTTATATTGTCAATAATGGCTCTTTTAATGCTGATAATATCGTCGCCTAAGGTTTTGAGGGTAGGGTTATAATCGCCCGCTACTTTCGCCAATCTATTTCTTTCCAAAACCAACTTATTGTAATCCCCAATTTGGTTTTGGAGAATATTACTTTTCAAATCTAAATTAGTAGGCAGTAATTCAAAATAAGGATCTTTTTTACTTAAAATATTTTCAATGCCACTCAGTATGGAATTTTGCACCTCTAATTTTACCAATTCACTATCATATTCATCCAGTTTATTAAAAAGGTAGGCTATGTTTGGTGTCCCGTCGGCGGTGATGCCTTCGCGAGTTTTGTAGGATTCCACATTTTTTTCGACACTTGAAAGGTCAGTAGTGAGTGATAATAAGCGTTTATCAATAAAATCGAGCGTATTTTTACTGACCTCCGTTTTATCATTTAAACTAAACTCATTGTACACAGCCACTATTTTTTGGAGAATATCCTTTGCTTTTTGCGGTGTTGTGGTTTTTATAGTCGGTTCTAAAATATTGGATTCCTTCTTGGGCAATTCAATCGTAATCGTTTTAATAATCTCCCTTGCAGTTTTTTCAACACCCTTACAGACTATTTTAAAATCTTTTTCACCCGCATATCGCCCGCTTTTACTATTATTGATTAAAAAAGTACCGTATTTATTATTAAAAACACGACCAAACGATAGGGATTGCTTTGTTCCATCTTCGAGGGTCAAATCAAAAGATTGATTATCTAAAATAGTTAAATTGGCTTTAAAATCTTTGATAGTATCCTTGAGTGCCACACTGTCCATCAAAATTGGACTATCAATCCCGTACAATTCTTCATTTTTTATCGTATTCTTTTTAAAAACAGTGCTATTCAATTTCAAATCGCGTACTATTCGCTCAATAACGCTGTATGAAGTCATTATTTTAGATTCATCAACGAGCATTTTTTTATTATCGCTCAGCCCCAATTCCTTGGATATTAAATCCGTTGCTGAAATGCCCTCTCTATTCTTTTCATCCTTGATAAGTATGGCGCTTTTCACTTCATAAACGGGCACCTGATAACGTAGATAAGACCAAACACCAATAGAAGAAAGAATTGGAAGTATGAGGAAAATGTACCAATACTTTTTGCACCGTTGTAAAAACTGTCTGATATTAATACCTGCCTCTTCTGAAGACTTCGGTTTAGTTTCTCTTTTAATATGCTCTGGCATAATGCTTCTTTTTTAAGAAATAAATAGTTGCATGGGGAAATCTTAATCTTGTTGTTTTAATAGGTGGGCTACTTAAAAAGGTACCCCCTCAGTATAAAGAGCCTAAAATGGCTATCTTTTCAGTAAAATGATAACCGTAACCACGGTTGAAATAGCTGAAAAGATAGCCGTTCCCCAAGAGACATATTTGGAGGCGGGGTCATTAACTGTCGCTGTTTTATTCTTTTTAGGGTCAATGTAAACGACATCATTCTGCCGCAAATAATAATAAGGGGATGTAAAAAAGTCAGTTGATTGCAAATTCACTTTTCCAAAAGTCATTTTACCATTCTCTTCTCTCACGATTATGACTCTCTGACGGTCGCTATGAGGGGTCAAATCACCTGCCATTCCAATGGCTTCTAAAATCGTAATTCTTTCGGAAGGCACATTAAATGAACTGGGCTTTGACACTTCTCCCAACACGGTTACTCTGAAATTAACCCTGCGAATATTGATAATAGGCTCTTTAATGTAAGGTTTAATTCTTTTTGTAAGCGTATCTCTAAGTTGTGAAATCGTTTTTTTTGCTACTTGAATTTTTCCAAATACGGGGTACTCAATCGAACCATTGCTATCAACTAAATAGCTTACCAATGGCGAATTAGGGTCTACGTTACTTGCCTGACGGCTATCAATTAAGTTGAAAGGAGCTGCTAAAGTAGGGTCATAACAACTAACAGTGATGGTTAAAAGATCGTTGGGTTGAATAGTGAGGTCAACCTTGCTCAAGGTACTTATTTGCTCTAAATTAGTTATTGGCGCATCGCCTTGCCTAAATAATACCAAATCTTTATACGGAACGCAAGATGTAAAAGAAAATATCAAAAAGTAAAGTATGAATCGGTAAACCATAGTATTAAATTATTTTTAAACGCCTATTTGTCATGCCTCGAAAAATTAAAGGTCATTTTGAGTGTTTTTTAAAAAATAGGATTTGATTTATTTAAAGATAGATACATAAAAATGAGATTTGGAATACAGTTTTGCGCAATTTCGGATACAAACTTCAATTCGAGAACCACACTACCATTATGTTTATATTTTTTTGAAAGCGATTATCAACTGTAGTTACTATAGAATTCATAATATACATCTCAGTTTTGATCTAAGTGCGCTTTTGGAAAGGAAGAAACATCGTACCCTAAATGAATTATTATTGTTATTAATTAAATAAAATATACAATAAAAGCTTCGCTATTCACATGTCTAAGACATATGCTTCCCAACAACGGGCATTTTTAGTATTTTTATTAAGTATTTGAAAGTCAACAACTAATGAATATAGTAAAATCACAATGTCTTTATTTTATTTAATTATTGGTTTAAACAATTAATTAAATAAAATTAAAACAGAATATCTCTTACAGTAAAATCTTACTATAAAAGTCAGGAACTCAAATGGAAATAAAGAGATTTAAGCACAAGGGGGAATATTGCACTCTTTAATGATGCTGGTGGTATTACACAACAAAAGTTTTCTTATTTTTCATAGTTTTCTAATAGTATGGATTCACAGTATTTGTAATTACTGCAAATTTAGACACTTAAGTCGAATATAGCAAGAGCAATGTGTAAAAAAGACATTAAGTGTATCTCAATTGGCTTCAATCACAATCTTCAAATTGTATTTGTGGACTATGCAAATAGCTTGTGTATTACCTTGGAAAACGAAAAAAAACGTTGTCAAGTCCTAAAAAGTGTTGACCGTTTTTTGAAAAAAAATTATTATTAGCAAATATTAGTTATAATATTTTGAATTGATTGTTTTTTCTTTTCACTAGCCCGTTTTTCCCTTTGGTGATACGCTTTTTTGCTATATCCCAAAACCTGACACGCTCTGTGAATGCTCATAATCCTTTCTTTTCTCATGTCTTTAACGACCCAATACCAGTTTTTTAGAAGGTCTTCTCCTATGTGTTCACTCGACAGAGTGATCACTCGTAGATATATTTGCTCCCGTTGACGCGATTGCGCCAGTTGTTTTTCTAATTCGCTAATACGGTCTTGTTCCGTACTTCGTAGCGGTTTGCTCTTGGCGATTGTTGCCAATATATCTTTTTTCCCTTTGACACCTTTCATACCTTTGCGTTTCATCTCTATGGTTTTTGATTCTTGTCCTGATTCTTGTTCTGCTTCTTGGTTGGCTAAGGTACTATATTTCTTTTGCCATTCCAACACAGTATTACTCCCTAAAATACCATATTTCACTGAAAGGGCTTCCTTTGTAAAATACCCACTTTCATATTCC
>JANPHO010000391.1:0-11378 GCA_031424515.1 Saprospiraceae bacterium | reverse complement strand
GACTCACAGATTTGTAGAAATTATAATAAAAAGTATTTTCGAGTCCAGCGGACTCGTACATTTTTGGAAAGCATACATTTTTAAATCACTGCCTAAAGCATTAAAAAAGGCCCCTCAGTATGACCACTGATTAGAGGTACTGAGAGGCCTTTTTTAATAGAGAAATTGATATAACTATTCAAATATTATTTTGCGGATAATTGGTGTGTTGGCATCACCAACAGCAATATGAGCGATGAAAAGCCCTTTTCCGATGTTATATTTTTGAATATTATAAGTATCGCCGAACTGTTTCCCCGAATTCAAAACTTGTCTGCCCAAAGCATCATAGACCGTGACTCGATACCCCTCAGTACTTATTCTCTGAATACTGTTTTTATCAAAACTGATGAGCATTTCGTCGCTTGATGGATTTGGATAAATTTTAATTGCTTGATTATCAATATCTTGCGTAGGCAAAGTAATCGTTTCACCGCAGACTACTTGTTTCAAAAACAAGGAAGCTTTACTGTAAAAATCAATCAAATTAAGTACAAAGCGTCCCGCAGGGTCATAAATATCAGTATGCCCACCACCAGGTACCGTTATTAAACTCGAACGAATACCCACTTTACGCGCTTGAGCATTGCATGAGCTATCGCCATCAGTATAAAAACGATATACATTTAAACCATATCCAAATGGCACAACATCATCTTTATTGCCGTGATAAGCGATAAAAGGCACATCGTCTTTATCAATGTACTCTTTTTGATACAGACCACCACTCAAACTTAGAACAGCTTTCACGGAAGATGAAAACCCCGGATTTCCTGAATTACCCTCAAAACCACCTTCATTTTTTATAACATCTCTGAGCCATTGGGGTATAACATCTGTGGAATCCAAATGGCCCACGTGCATTGCTGTGATTGCGCCCGCAGAGACACCGCCAACGATGATATTATTAGTATCAATCTTGAAAGTATTTCCAGCTTTGGCATCTTTTCTGAAATACCGAATGGACGCTTTCATATCATGGATAGCCCCAACGATAACAGGAGAAATTTTATTAGAATCCGGTACACCGTTAGCAAAATTGTAAAGGCGGTAATCAATAGTAGCACATACATAGCCTTTTTTAGCAAATAATTGGCAGAGAGCTAACAAATCTTTCCTTTCGCCTTGAATAAAACCACCACCGAAAGCCAATATTATGAGTGGGCGTCTGGACAAAGTATCACCTTTAGGCTGCACAATATCCATGTACAGAGGCGTGTTAGGGCTCGACGCAGTTTTATTGCTTCCGTATTGTAAGCCCTTAAAATGAGTCGTATCCGTAAAAACATCTTGCAAATAACGTTTGCCATCGCAACCCAATGCAGATTGTGCTTGAGTCGTTTTAAAAGTAGACATTAAGCAAAGAACTAAGCAAAAAGTAGAAAAACGAGTCAGTAGATTAAATTTCATATTTTTTTAAATTAAAAACGTTAGTCAATTATTTTGATGCAATTTTAAGCAAATTTGTACACATTATAATATTTTTAGTCTAAGGAAACATCCAAGTATTCAAAATAGGGATTTTAAACTTTAAAAAACATAATGCTCTAAAATAAAAGCCGCACAACCCGCAAAATATCCCGCGGCTGCCAAAAGTGAAATGCGTTTCATGTACCAAAAAAATTCGATGCGTTCCATGCCCATTGCGGCTACGCCCGCTGCCGAACCAATAATCAATATCGAACCACCCGTACCCGCGCAATAGGCAATCAAATGCCAAAACAAATGGTCTTGTGGAAATTGGTCGAGAGAATACATACCCATTGAAGCCGCTACTAAAGGTACATTATCCACTATTGCTGATATCAAACCAATCAAAATAGCAATAACCGATTGATTACCAACACTTTGTGAAAGCCATTCGGCGCACCCCCTCAGTATTCCGGTACTTTCAAGCACTCCCACGGCTAATAAAATGCCCACAAAAAACATTACACTCGGCGTATCCACCCGCTCTAATGCACTTTTGACTGAAAGAGCCGTTTTATCCTCTTTGTCTTTTTCGCTGTGCATCAATTCAGTAATTGCCCACATCAATCCTAAACTCAAAAGCATACCCATAAAAGGTGGCAGATGGGTGATGGTTTTAAAAATAGGAACAAATAATAATGCACCAATTCCTAAGAAAAAAACAATGGTTTTATGCCTTTCTGATAGGCTTTCGACTTTTATCTTAGAAGAATCATCCACTACGATAGGCATTAAATCACCCTTTAATTTCGGCATCACAAATAGTAAAGGAACTATTAGGCATACTAAACTCGGTAAAAAAACATATTCCATCAATTTACCAGTCGTGACTTGTTTACCTATCCAAAGCATCGTAGTCGTCACATCGCCAATGGGCGACCACGCACCACCGGCATTGGCAGCAATGACGATGATACTTGTCAAGAGTAACTTATCCTCTCTTTCATCCACCAGCTTTCTGACAAATGACACCATAACGATTGTCGTCGTCAAATTATCCAATACAGCCGATAAAAAATAGCTTAAAATGCCTATTATCCACAGCAAATGCACTTTTTTACGCGTTTTCACCCTTGAAATGATGATATCAAAACCTTCATGCGCATCTATCAACTCCACAATCGTCATTGCGCCCAATAAAAAGAAAAGGATTTGAGCCGCTTCCGCAAATTTTTCAATCAAATGATGCTCAACTGTTTCGTGAGTAGCCCCGCTAAAAACATACAGAGTCCAACATAAAACGCCAGTGATAAGTGCAGATGCTGCTTTGTCTATCTTAATTTTGTGCTCAAAAACAATGGCAGCGTAACCCAAAATAAAAACAGCGATAATAGATGTTAACATAGTTTTATATGGATTGTTTTATATTTTTAAAATGACCGAATCCTTTTTTAAAAGTCTTTAGTAGGTATCTCGTTTAGCAAAAGAATAAAAAAGATAAATAAGATTCTAAATATTTCTATGAAATCGATTAAATATACTCTCAATAGCATAGGTAATTTAATTTTTCACCTAAAAGATAAATTATCACCCAAACAATTTTTAGTTTTTGCAGCCATAATAGTCGGGATAGCAGGAGGAGCAATGGCAGCGGTTTTAAAAACATTGGTTCATTTTATCCATTCTATCGCCCATACTGAGGGGTTGTTTTCACCAGAGAAAAGTTTGCACACCATATTTTTACCCATCATCGGCATTTTGCTCACTGTTTTATTTGTTGATAAAGTTTTGAAAGGTGATTTAGGGAAAGGTGTCTCCAATATTTTATATGAAATAGCTCAAAAATCAGCATTTGTCAAGCGGCATAAACTCTTTTCGCACGTAATCACCAGTTCGCTTACGGTTGGTTTTGGTGGTTCGGCGGGTTTGGAAGCACCCATTGTTATTACGGGTTCGGCGGTGGGTAGCAACATTGCGAGCGCGTGGGGTTTGCCTTATCGAGAGCGGGCGTTGTTATTGGGTTGTGGTGCGGCGGCGGGTATTGCGGCGGTGTTTAATTCGCCCATTGCGGGTGTCATGTTTGCGATGGAAGTTTTATTGGCGGATGTGACTTTATCTTCTTTTATTCCGCTGATTATTTCAGCAGCCGTTGGTGCCCTGTTTTCAAAAATAGTGTTCAATGAAGCTACGCTTTTCCAATTTCGATTGCAGGAGGCTTTTAACTATAAAAATGTGCCTTTTTATATCATTTTAGCGATAGTATGCGCCTTTGTTTCATTGTATTATGTCCGAATTTCACATTTTATTTCGCATCGTTTTAAAAATTGGCAAATCAATATATATTTAAAAGCGCTGATAGGTGGTTTAATTTTAGCCGCTTTGATATATGTTTTTCCTGCACTTTTTGGCGAAGGTTACTCCAGTATCCGATTATTAGCGGATGGACAGACTGATGTTTTATTAAAAAACAGTATATTTTCAGAACATCGTTTTGAAGAATGGTGGGTCATCGGGATAGTGATGGCGATTGTTTTTGTAAAAGCCATTGCAACGAGCGTTACACTTTCCAGCGGCGGTAACGGTGGCAATTTTGCGCCCTCACTGTTTGTGGGTACATTCCTCGGATTTGGTTTTGCTTCTTTTTTTAACCGCGTTTTTGAAACGACTTTGCCTTTAGGTAATTTCAGCATGGTGGGCATGGCGGGTGTATTGAGTGGCGTGATGTATGCTCCTTTGACGGGTATTTTCCTCATTGCTGAAGTAACGGGTGGTTATGAATTGATCATCCCTTTGATGATAGTCTCCACACTCTCTAATTTTATCGTGCGTCAATTTGAACCTACCTCACTCGAAGTGAAAAATATGATTGAAAAAGGCGAAATTTTCAGCCAAGATAAAGACCGCAATATTTTACTTTTATTAAAAACCCACAACCTCATCGAAACTGATTTCAAGACAATATCTGTAAAAGCCCGATTAGGCGAATTGGTAGAATTGATAAAAAACTCCAAACGCAACCTATTCGCCGTTTTGGATGAAGAGAACCAACTGGTGGGCATACTCACCCTCGATGATGTCCGCAATATTATGTTTGAAACCGATATGTATGATAAAATTTCAGTTAAAAAACTCATGACACCTCCCCCCTCAGTATTGAGCGTCAAAGAGAGCATGAGCGAAATTATGAAAAAATTTGATGAAACAAACGCTTGGAATCTGCCTGTTATTGATGAAAATGAGCAATTTTTAGGTTTTATTTCAAAATCTAATATTTTCTCGAAGTATAGAAATGAGCTGATTTCGATGAGTGATGAGCGATAAGAGATTGGCGATAGGTGATGGGTGTATTTTACGGTTTAACTCCCTCCTCAATATAAGTAGGTAAACTCAAATTATCGATAAAACTTGGTTCAATTCCGAGCTTCGGAATTGAACCAAGTTAAGCGTTAAACAAAAAACGGTTTTGAGAATCTTGATGATTTTCAAAACCGTTTTTATTTTTGTCAACATCCCGTTTGACATCCTATTGCTATTTTCTTATTTTAACTATAAGATTATAAAAATTTATCAGAATGGATCAGTTCATTATCAAATCAAAATCTGTTACCAATCTGCATATCTGATTTTTACTATCATATCCTATGTATGTTGCATAAAATCCATCGCCAACACCACTTGAAAATATTACTACATTTTTCCCGTTCCTTTCCCAAATTGTCTGTCCCCAAGTTGATGTGTCTGACTTGTATAATTCTTTTGATATCACCTCAAAATTAGAATTATATGTTTTTCTATCTGATGGATTTAAAAATGTTTCCAATTCTTTTTTGCCATCTACATCCATAAAACTTCCAGTTCCTGAATCTACTCCGTATCCAAAAATCTCATCATCTTTAAGTTTTGATATATCTTGCCCATTTCGTATCGCCATTTCCCATCGAATAGGTTTATTTTCAGAAAATCTAATTCTTGCAAAACCTACTCGTCCATCATTATTTACACTGTATTTACCAATTGCTAAGTCAATAGGAAAATCTCCTTTTGGAAACTCTTGCTTGAATGGTTCATTTCCATACCTCACAATTCCGTCACAGGCTATGATTTTCCCACTCGTTATTTTTATATTCCCTATCGTCTGTTTTGTAAAAGTGATTGAGTAATCAACTTTTTTGTTGTTATCAAGGTAATATTGATTCACAATAAGATTATTGTTAAAAGCATTTTCTAAATTATCGAATTTCACTTTTTTTGTAATTTGTTGATGGGTTGTATTTATTGTCTTCGCGTTGTTATTATTCCATAAAACTTGGTTTCTCTTATCAATGTAGCTCGATGTTGTAAAAAGAAGGATAATTAATATTAGAGTATTATTCATATTTTTTTGATTTAATTTATTTTACTTTTTATGAATGTCTAAATCGGCGAAATCATTATCCCGAATCAGGGAACTTGACTAAAACCAAATTATGGAGGGTTTTAGTTCTCTTTCACAACCGCCACAAAACCACCATAAGCCGCCATTTTAATTTTTAACGGCACATTTGTCTCTCTTTTTGAAACCGATATATCATTTCTATCTTTAATATCTGCAATCATTGTAGCAGATGCTTGAGGTTTTAGTTTTAAGGATAAAATATTGATTTCCAATTCTTTAACTGTATTTTCACCGTTAATACCTGCAATATACCACGTATTACCAGAGCGGCGAGCCAGTATCATATCTTTGCCAGGTGTACCTGATAAATACTTTATTTCATCCCAAGTAGAAGGTATCGTTTTCAAATAATTGACGACTTCTGGAAGCAATTTATAGCTTTCAGGTTTATCCGCTAAATGCAAAACACCGCTTTCAAAAATAACAGCCAATGCTAATTCATGAGCGATGGTGGTCAAGCGTGGATATTTTACATCAGTAAGTGTAACAGGCGTGTAATCCATTGAGCCAATGACGTTGCGAGTAGCTGCCAAAATAGTATTCTGAGCAGGAGCACGTTGAGGA
This sequence comes from Saprospiraceae bacterium, assembly GCA_031424515.1. Classification (GTDB taxonomy): domain Bacteria; phylum Bacteroidota; class Bacteroidia; order Chitinophagales; family Saprospiraceae; genus JAAFJT01. The sequence continues at coordinate 4,930 of JANPHO010000391.1, read as the reverse complement.
TAAGAGGGCTCGAAATGATAATTTTCGGCACCTTTTACACTTTCCATGCTCACTAAATGTGGATAAGTGCGCTGCCAACCACGGGGAATCGTGCAACCATGAAAATTGACCATCAATTTGAAATCAGCAGCATCTTGCAAAATATCCAAAAACAATTCAATCATAAATTGCTTATCGCTTTGAAAAAAGTCCACTTTTATGCCTTTTACACCCAATTTTGAGATGCGCTCAAACTCAGCTCGGCGGGCAGTTCTATTGGACATAATATCCCTTGGGGCTTCAGTCACTTCATTGTGTTTTCCACCCGAATTATACCAAAGCCAAGCACCTATTTTCTTTTTATTGGCGTAATTGATGATAGAATCAACATTGCCCTTTTTAATCATATTCCAATTAGCATCAATAAGGGTGTACTCCCAACCCATATCCGATGCCATATTCACAAATTTTTTCAACTTCGCAGTGTCCTTCGGGCTATCCCAATCCGACCACCATGACCACGACGCTCTGCCCGATTTGACCCACGGAAAGTCCGTTTTGGCAGCAGGGCGAGCCACATCCGTCACAAGCGTAGATTCTATTACATCGCCCACCGTTTTACCAGTAATAATTACTCTCCATGGTGAAAACCACTCTACTGAATGCGTCGTTGGAAACTGACCACCAGCGCTCATTCCTTCGTTTTTTTCAGGAAATCTTAGGCGATAAATACCCTTTTCAGCATTGGGCTGTAAGTGCATGCCACAATAGTTTCTCCCCAAATCACTTTCTGTAATCAGTGTCCATTGCTCATTCGTATGAAATAAGGTTGGAAAAGTCCACCCCTCAGTATTGGAGCCTTTTGAAGCGATAGGAAGGGCATTTTCAAAATAACGTTCAGTAGCTGGCGTATATTTAGAAACAGAATCATACGGTTGTAGCCAAGCTTCGCCTTTATTGGGAAGATTAAAAGTAGTATGTTCGGCATTAAAAACCGTTTCTTTTTTATCATCCAAATAAGGAAAATGGTAACGAAAAGCCATTCCATCGTCAAAAAGCCTAAAAACGAGTTCGATATTATTAAAATTTTCGTTCGAAAATGTCCATTTCGCCTCTTTGTATGCTTTCGATATTTCTTTCTTTTTACCAATTATGAGCGTATAAGCCTCCGTTTTTGAACGCGGCTCAGAAGCAGTCAAAAACTTTAGATTTTTATAAAAATCTCCATTCGAATGCGTCATACCCAACTCCGATGCCTCCAAAATAACCACACCTTTGCGGCTCAAATCATAGTAAATAATACCTTCTTTTTGAAAAAGGTGCATGGTCAAATCTCCATTTGGCGAGGTAAAACTTCCAATCTGTTCTTGAGCAAAGGCAAAAAATGGTGCGCAAAGAAGTACGAATATGGTTTTTAAAATAAGTGTGTTCATCATTTTAAAGGAATCGGTTGCAAAGAATTTCATGAATACTTAGTTATTAAAATTGAACGCTAAATAACCTTACAAAATAAGGAATAGAGGATTAAAAGCCCATTTTAAAAGCTAATACTCAAAAATAGTACCGTATAGACATTCTTAGTTAAAAATACCAAATACTGGTCATGTTTGGGATTTTTAAAAAATTAAATCTTAAAACGAATGTACTTGATTGTACTGTTAGCAATGTTCTTTTTCTCATAATAAGTACTCACTGAAAGCTCGTTTTGGCCATCGCCATCGCCCACTAACTCTGGATTGGAATAAATATCACTGTCCTTGAAAAGTAATTCTGCTTTTTTATTTCCATCCGAATGGGCACTTTCTACAATAGTTTGAAGTGTAAAATCGTACAAATCAGGTGAGTCCGTTTTTAAATGCACCAATCCGTCGGGCTTCAAAAACTGGCGATACCGCTCCAAAAACTGAGGGGATGTCAAGCGACGATTCGATTTTGACTCTCTCAAAAAAGGATCAGGAAAGGTTATCCATATTTCATCTACTTCATTTTCAGCAAAAAACATTTGCACTTGCTCTATACGAGTGCGCAAGAAAGCCACATTGTCCAAACCTTCGCTTGTAGCAGCCCGCGCGCCTTGATGAATCCGACCACCTTTTATATCCACCCCAATAAAATTCCGATTAGGGAACATTCTCCCCAATGCCACCGCATACTCCCCTCTACCACAAGCCAATTCTAATGTTATCGGGTTGTTGTTTTTGAAATGTTTGGCATTCCATTGCCCTTTCATATCCACGTCTTCACCGTTCAAACCAGTCAAACGCGGGTGAGAAGAATCAGGATTTTCATATACATTAGGGAATGTCAGTAGCTCCGCAAACTTTTTTAACTTACTCCGCATATAATCTTTAGATTTTAAAAAATGCAAATTTAAAACGAATCAGCTTAAAAAAGTGTAAACATGCGAATAATGTTAAAAATGCCGTTAGACATGAGATATTGGTAGAAATATCGAAATAAAGCAGAAATAAAGTCCCATTGGGACGATATACTGAACTTATTTTTTTAGAATGCAATATATCGTCCCGATGGGACTAAAAATAAGATTTTTCATCAGTTTCTACCAATATCTCATGTCTAACAGCATTTTTAACCTGTTATTCGCATTAAACATTGAAATTTAAGTGCCCCAATTAAGAATCACATCATCGATTTCACTATCAAAAAGATAGATATTAAGCTTGTAATCAACCAAATGACGAGATGAACCCTTATTTTATGGTTTAAAATTGGCTTTTCAAGCATTTCTGATTCAGATTTTTTATGCCCTAAAATGCTTATTAAAATATAGACCGCAGCAAAAACAAGAAGATAAATCATCCCCATCGGGCTGCTATCGGGGTGATAAAAGAACAGAAATAGAATAAAAATACATGCTAAAGTAGCAGGCGAAAAGATAGAATAATGGTATTTTTTATTAAAAAATGCAGCTATAATTAAGTTGAACAAGCACAATATCGCAACTGACCATAGCAAAATGATACTCTTATCCATGGGGTATTTTTAAAGTAGCTAAAACTTCTTCGCTCGATGCGTTTTCAAGTTTTAAATTGGATTTTTCACCGAAAATCATTTGTAAGCGTTTCTTAGTATTATCCACACCGATACCAATAGGTTTGCCTTCATTATTCATTGGGGCTTTCAATTGTCCCGTATTTCTAATTTCAATGAATAAAAAACCATCATTGGCATACGTTTTAATGTGGATATCCCCCCCCTCAGTATTTCGGCTGATAGAGTGCTTTATGGCATTTTCAGTGAGGGTTTGGATAATAATGGGTGGAATTTTCATGTGTAAAGTGGCATCGTCAATATCGTGAGAAAAACGCAATCTTTTACCAAATCGAATCTGCTCCAATGCGATGTATTTCTCGACAGTTTCCATTTCCTCTTCTACAGTAACGAGGTCTTTTTTCTCATAATTCAAGGTATAACGCATCAAATCTGATAAAAGCAACACGGCATCAGAGGTATTTTCATTTTGAGTCAACGCCATTGAATGAATACTATTCAATGAATTAAAAAGGAAATGAGGGTTCAATTGCGAGCGTAAATTGATGAGTTCCGCATCTTTTAACTGATTTGCTACTTTTAACTTTTCAAGCAATGCTCCCTTCGCAACTGCCGAATAACGGTAAAAATTAAAAGCTATAACCCATATTGAATATGCCATCAGTTTGGTCACTTGCCCATTTAAAGACATATGAGAAAAGAATAATTTATATTCAGGGTTGCTCATAAAACTCTCACTATATAAATGTGACGATTTTACATCGAAGCCAATCAGATCAAAAAAACTAACGCTAATACACTTACGCCCAATTAAATCTAAAATAATCATCCCAACGATTGCGAGAACACCTTGTAAAATTATATATCTCAAAGGTTTCTCCCATACCTTTAATTTTTGATAAATGTACCTATATGAAGCCGTTATCAGGAAAATCCAAAATAAAAAATTGCATATAAGAATGCAACGAATAGTTAAGTCTATACTTAAAAAAACTGGTGATGTAGTTCCTTGAGAAACATAAAAAGTGAGCCAAAAAGCAAGGTTTAAAATCCAAAACAAGCGCAGATTAGAATTTCCCATTAGATTAAATGATGTTAAATTTGACCGCAAATTAATCTAAGTATTGTATCCCACAAAATTTTCTTAGTTTTACCTCCAAACAAACCTTAAATAGTGTATGAGAAATCAAGAGCTGGCTCGGCTTTTATATAATGAAATATTGAAAATTCATAATGCGTCATTCTCTTCAAACGACGCAACTGCTGAGGATGAACCGACCGAACAAGACATTAAAATCAATAACTTATTTGAGCTATTGAAACGCATTTTTACGGATATTACTTCGGCTGAAAAAATACAGTTTACTACCCTTTTTTCACGAATTGCTTTTGCTTTTCAGAAATATGAAGTACCAACCAAAAGGCAATATTTAATACACCAATTCCGTAAAAAAGCCCATCATCTGGATAAAAAAAGCGATAAATCCTACGTTTACCAGTTGGGTCTTCGGGCTGTGACGGATGCGATACGGGTATTTTATCAGGAAGCCCCCCCCTCAGTAATTGAGGCAATTTTACCGTCTACGGATCTATTTCATTATTCCACACTCGATATTAAAAAGAAAACACCTTTTTTAAGAATTGTGGTTTTGCGAGACGATGCTAAAAATGAGCACCTCATTGGTATCGAAGAAAACACCTCGGAGGAAGTCCGAATTCAATATAATATCACCGAACGCAATGAAAATTTTAAGCGCTCAATTGCCGTTTTAAAGCACTTTTTCACTTTTCCTATCACCTTGCATTTACTGGATAATGAGGTGACGACTTTTACGGAATCTGATGGAAATGAAAAGACATTATTGCGCCCTCGCGCCTTCGCAGTAGAACCCGACCACTTGATAGATGTCACCGCCATTGCCGAATGTTTTAGAAAAGA
>JANPHO010000390.1:0-3543 GCA_031424515.1 Saprospiraceae bacterium | reverse complement strand
CACCGTATGACGACGGATTATCGGGCACATCATTTTCTTCTTCGTAAAAAGGTACCGTTTTATTGTCCGTTAAACGGGTTGTATTTTTATTTAAAACGGAATAAGCGAACCACGCTGAGTCCAACGCATTGTACCAATATACGTATTTTGCTGCGGGCGACAATTGCGCACCGCCCCGTATTTTTTGCACGATAGGTGTCTTTTTACCAGTTTTTAAATCCACTAAAAAGTAGTCACGAGCGGCATATCCCAACCATGTTGATTCACGAGCGTAAGGCTCATCGGTGTAAGCCAATGCTATATCTGCGTTTTTATTTTCAGCGTAATTGGCTTCCGGTACTGAGGGGTCATTGACAGCGATAAGTTGTTGACTACCAACGTGATACACCATATCAAAACTGCGTTTTCGATCCCGTTCAAGGGTCACTTTTTGCTGTGTGTGCATGCGGGCATCGGTATGACTCCACACCTCTACGCTGACAATTTCTTCGGGCAAAAGTGTCGTATCATTTAGTATCGGTTGTGGTGCAACGCCGAAGTAGAGTTTCGTTCCATCTTCTGAGAAATTCGGTTTGGCATTTTCACTGACGATGAAATTTTTCATGCTACCAAAATCCGTATTGGAGCGAGCGATGACTTTAGCAGAGTCAATTTTATCCGTCCAAAACATCATATTATAGGGGCGAACACGCTCTTTTGTGGTGTCCACATCGGCAATGAAAGCGGCTTGAGTGCCCATTTCATCAAGGGCAATTTGCTTGTGTTTGCCTTTTTTTCTGAAAATGGTTTTAAGGGTATTTTTATCACAATCAAAAACGTGAACTCCCGCAACCAATATCGAATCTTTGCCCGTATCCGCTACCAATAATCGCTTGCCTTTTTTAGCAAAACTATATTCCATAGCATAGAAAAAAGTATCTTTTCTATTGGTTGCTAAGTTGTGTAAAATGACTTTTGAGCCATTGTCTTTATCCTCTTTTTTGAGCTTTGGCTTGGGTGCTGTCGTGCTGTCTTTTGGTGCGGGTTTCCCACTTTTTTCCTCTTTTTCAGCTTCCAATTGATAAGCCACAAAACCCGACCACTTTTGTGGCACGCTGAAAGATTTGACATTGGCAACTTTAGCAATCTGTCCTGTGGAAAGATTATAAATGCCCAAAGAATCCTTTGGAAGGTCTTCATCTTTTACTTTTTTACGGCGTTTAGCTTTCAAAGAGTCCAATGGCTGTTTTATTTTAAAAATTAAAAACGCATTGTCTTCGGTAAAACGCCCTTCGGTACCTCGCTCAAAAGCAGTGGTCGTACCAGTGGCGGCGTTCCAAACGTATTGCGTAGCATCCCCCTCAGTATTCGACACTGTTGAGTACGTCACCCACTTGCCATCGTTAGAAATGCGTTGCTGTTCAATTTTTTTCCAGATGCCGTACACATCATGGTTCATGGTTTTCTTTTGGGCTTGAGCCCCACAGAAAAAAAGGAGACTCAATAAAAGGAGCGTTAGTTTTTTCATCATTAAAAGTAATTGGTTAAATGATTCATCAAAACTTAAAAATACAATCTAAGATTTGAGTGAAAACATTTTTATCCCCAATTTTAAAAATCACCCTATGAAATACCGTTAAAAAGTGCTTTTAAGTAGTATAGGCTAAAATAAACATCTACTTATACTGAGGGGTATAAAAAAAAGGTCGGACATTTTTAAATGACCGACCAATTCAACATTATTTTCTAACCCTATTATATAACCTTAAATCTCTTTTTTCATTTTTTTTATCTGCGACCACTCATTTTTGTGTGGTATGCTCCTGGGCAACCGTAACCTCTTTGGCATGATGACATAAAGATTGAAACTGCTGCTAATACAAGTACTGGGAGTAAGATGGATTTTAAATTACGTTTGTTCATTATTAAATCAGTTTTAAAATTAAAAAATTATTTTATTATCGTTTGTGATTAGTAATTGGCAAAGACTTTACCAAAGGGCATTTTAGGTCGTGGTATATTTCAAACATTTATTTTCATAAATCTTAATCTACCTTTTTTCAATTACGCTCAATAAATACTAATTATAGTCTTTGATTTTACCATTTTTTAAAACTAAAATATATATTTGCTCAAATATTATATTACTACAATCTGTTTTAATGGCTTAACAAGCTCGTTTCACCTAATTTTATCAAATTCATAACATCATAGCAAACATGGATAATCTGAATCGTTACCTCCAGATGGCAATGGATTGGGCTGTCGTCTTTTTACCCAAAGTATTTTTGGCATTCATTATTTTGTGGGTGGGCTTACGAGTTATCAGTAAACTCAACAATGTAACCAATAGAGCACTATCGGCACGAAACATAGATTCTACTATTCGTCCTTTTTTTAGTTCAATGGTGGACGTAGGTTTGAAATTTTTCCTTTTTTTAATAGTTGCTGGCATATTTGGTTTTGAAATAACATCCATTTTAGCCCTAATCAGTGCTTTGGCGTTTGCGGTAGGTTTGGCTTTGCAGGGCAGTTTAGGTCATTTTGCAAGCGGCATTTTACTTTTAATTTTAAAACCTTACAAAGTGGGTGATGAAATAAAAGTGGGCGATGCTGAGGGCTTTGTTGAAGAAATCCAAGTTTTCAATACTGTGCTTAAAACGAGAGATCATCGAGTGATAACAGTACCGAACGGCATAGTAACCTCTGGAAATATCATCAATCACACGACTTTGGGTTTGAGGAGGGTGGATATGTCTTTCACCGTGGATGAACCCAATAAAGTATCGACAGTGAAAAATGCGATTATTAAAGCGGCTCAAGGCTGTCCGATGATATTAAATGACCCTCCGATGGAAGTCTTTTTAGAATTTTTCAACTGTGATGAATTGCATTTTGCCGTACGTCCTTGGTGCAAAAGTGAGGATTATTGGGCGGTGTGGTCTTATATGCAGGAAGCCATAAAAGATGAGTTTGATGAAGCTGATTTAACAGGTAATGTGCATTATGTCCAGATGGTTCAAGATAGGGCTGAAGTGAAATCGGCGAGGCATGAATCATGATAAAAAACTAAGTAAAAAACAAAAGTGATAGTTTAATGAACTATCACTTCGCGTCAAAATTTTAACCTTTAATTTAAAACACCATTTATTTCTTTTTTTTCATAGGATTTGTTTCTTAGAAAAATCAATGGATGCGTTTAAACAAGGGTATTCCAAAAATGAAAGTATAGGATAACGAAAATCCTTAAACAAAGATTTAGCGTATAATTTAATATAATGTTATGGATTGCAATACTTTAAGATAAGGATATTGGATTTTGTTTTCTTTGGTAGTTCTCAATAGAGTTTTCAATGTTATTCAGAGATTCAATTTTGAGATTTATGCTTATTGAATCTCTGAAATAACAATATTAATAATAGTTGCTTTGTTTATTTGTTTGGGTAGTTTCCTACTTTGCAAGCACAAATGTATAAAGCTTCACTAATAGTATTTGAGACTTATTTTTTATTTAGAAAGCCTATTTCCATTCAGTCTTATTTCAGTTTTTTTGACTTAATTAAT
>JANPHO010000389.1:0-8146 GCA_031424515.1 Saprospiraceae bacterium | reverse complement strand
TAAAATAGGTATTACCGTTTCTCCTGTCGATTCCAGAAGATTATGGGCGATTGTTGAGGCGAATGATGGCGGCGTTTATCGGTCTGACGATGCTGGGGCGACTTGGAAAAAGACAAACGATGAGCGCAAATTGCGCCAACGGGCTTTTTATTATTCACGTATATATGCCGACCCATTAGATAGAGAAACCGTGTATTGTCTGAATGTGGATTTTTTCAAATCAACAGATGGGGGCATGAAATTTGACCAAGAAATAAAAGTACCACATGGCGATAACCATGATTTATGGATTGACCCTAACAATCCGCAGCGCATGATTACCTCAAATGACGGCGGCGGTTGTGTTTCTGTCAATGGTGGCAAATCTTGGACAGCAGAGGATTTTTGCACCACGCAATTTTACCATGTGACTACAACCAACCATGTACCCTATCATGTAGCTGGAGCGCAACAAGATAACTCAACATTAGCCATACCAAGCGATGGTTGGGAGCACATGAACGAATTGGGCGAGTGGGGTTATGATGTGGGTGGTGGTGAAAGCGGTTATATTACTTCGCATCCCGATGACCCCGATGTTTATTATGCGGGAAGTCAAGGGGCTTTGCTCACTCGTTATGACCGCAGAACGGGTCAAATCAGAGATATTCAGGTCTATCCCCGTTTCTTTTCGGGCGAACCAGCCAGTTCTTTGCCAGAACGGTGGCAGTGGACGTATCCAATTGTTTTTTCACCCAAAGATTCAAAAATTCTCTACACTTGCTCGCAACACGTTTGGAAAACGACGGATGATGGACAAAGTTGGGAAAAGATAAGCCCCGATTTGACTTATGCCGACCCCGAAACACTGGGATCAACAGGCGGTGAAATCACAAAAGATATGAATGGTCCCGAAATATATGCCACCGTTTTTGCACTTGCGCCTTCTTCTCATGATGTGAATACAATTTGGGCGGGTTCAGATGACGGTAAAATACAAATTACTCGGGATGGTGGTAAAAATTGGACAGATATTACACCCAAAGATTTGCCCAAAAACTCGGTAGTGGCTATTATTGATGAATCGAAACACCAAGCTGGAACGGCTTATGTGGCGGCTTTCCGCTATCAAGTAGATGACCGTCAACCTTATGTTTTTCGCACAAGAGACTTTGGTAAAACATGGACAAAAATTGTAACAGGCATCAAAGATGGGCATTTTGCCCGCTCTGTCCGCGAAGACCCCGTGCGGAAAGATTTGTTATTTTTGGGTACTGAACACGGAGCTTATGTTTCATTTAACGGCGGCGATTCATGGCAGCCTTTGCAACTGAATTTGCCCGACACACCTATCCGTGATTTGGTAATCAAAGACAATGATGTGGTATTGGGTACGCACGGACGTGGATTTTGGATTTTGGACGATATTCAGCCTTTGCGCCAATTGACACAGACTTTGATGAATCAAAATGCGATACTTTATCAACCTGCCGATGCTATTCGGGGGGTATATAATGCTAATTTCCAGTATTATTTGAAGGATAAAGTGGATACAGTTAGAATTGAAATTTTAGATGCAAATGGGAAATTAATCAATAGTTCCATAGGTACCCAACCTGAATATAAGGTTGACCCCAATATTCCAAGATGGGAAAGAGAACCTGCAAAACCGACAACGGCGGGTGGACTTAATACCTTCACATGGGACTTACGCTACCCAGGTGCTACTGTTTTTGATGGCATGATACTGTGGGGCGCAAATGCTAAAAGCGGTCCCAAAGCACCCACTGGCAGGTATCAAGTCAGAATTAAAGTGGGCGATTATACACAAACCTACCCTTTCGCCCTAAAAATGAACCCTAATATCAAAAGTGTTACTGAGGGGGATATTAAAGAAACCTTTGATATGGCGTCGAAAATAAAAGAAAAAGAAAGTGCCAATAATGAGGCGGTATTACTGATTCGCAAAATGCGGAAACAGATTGAAGATAAAGATAAAGAGGTCAACGACCCTGCTTTTTCAACGGCTGCCAAAGACTTAATTGCTAAAATAACCGCCATTGAAGAGGACTTGTATCAAACCAAAAACCGCAGTGGTCAAGACCCACTTAATTTCCCAATTAAACTGGGGAATCGCATATCGGCTCTGCGTAGAAGTTTGGAATCGGGAGAAGGCAAACCAACTGCAGGTGTTCATAAAGTTTTTGGAGAATTGTCCAAAGATTTGGATGGGCATATGAATAAACTAGACAATGTTATTCAAACGGGTTTGGTGCCCTTGAATCAAATATTGTCGGGTAAGCAGATGAAAAAGATTGAATATAGCATAAAACCATAAAGCGTTTTCAATTACTCTATCAATTCTATTGTTATTAGAAAAATTGTAAAAATGGGAAAGACTGAGTAAATTATTTAAGGTAAGGCTTATTACATTTATCATAAGTCGCATCATTTTGGAAGGGATGTAACGTCAACTTTTGTTGTACCTGTAAAGGCCACAACTAAGAGAAGAGGAAGGTAGATTTTCAACTTCCCAAAAATACTTGTCACAATAATGCTGTGATTTTAAATAAATGTGAAAGTCGTTTATTATACCAGTAAAATCACATCAAAACCAAATGTAAAGCGCCGTAAATCAATGATTTACGGCGCTTTTTTATTTTAATGAAATTGAAATTATTGCTCTCGATTTAAATCATATCTCGTCCATCATCCTCAAAAGAATCAATATCTATGAGTGCACCAAATCCTTTGGATTGCTCATCTACATTCGCCCACTCAAAATGCATTCCATCCATCGGAGTTGACCAATGACCTCCCCAGAAGAAACCATTTTCGTTCGCTATTTCAACCAATTCTCTAACACACCCTTTTTGACCCAGTAGAGCAGGCATTTTATTTAGCGGGTTTTCTCCTGCATTAATATCAAACGCAGAACCCCAAGAGTGAGCACTCAAATTAGACTTACTGCCACGGGCAAATCGAGCATTATGTGCGCCGTCCCAAGTAGTTATTCTATTCATAAAGCCTTCCTTTTCCCAATCTGCAAAAAGTTTCATGGCATTATCGACTACATACTTATGGAAACGTGCTTTTCCCGTATTTTTATAGGTAAGAGGTATTAATTGAGGAATTACAACTGTCACTATATTTTTATCCTCCCAATCACCGAGAATAACAATGTCCTCTGGGCTATCTCCAGCAGGATCGGGCTTAAACTCAAAAGCCCCTAAGACTGACCTTCTTGCCTCATTATTACCAATTATTGAAAAGTTAGGTCTACTTGGGAAATCCACAGCAAAAATGTCAACAAAACCTAATTTCTTTGCAGCATTAATCGTGTTTGGGCCTACCTCACCATCCGAATCTAAATTGTTAGACGATTGAAACGCTATGGTTGCCATTTTTAAATTATCATCAAAAAAGGTCGTATCTGTTGTTAATAAGTTGATTTTTTTTAAAAAATTTGCCCAGTGTTTAACTTCTAAGCCACTTGAATTCAGTAGAATATTTTTCATTTTTTTGTTGATAAATAGTTAAAAAATTTGTTTTAAAATGGTTTTTACAATTGGAGTGAATTAATGAATATGTAAATGCATACTCACGCATTGTAAAATTTTGCTTAAAAATTGGAGGGATTATTTAAAATACAAGATGATTGGTTTTCAAACGCATTTCACACACTTGAAAGTAAGCTAAAAGAAATGTAAAATACTAGTAGTATGAAAAAATCCCAATAGATTATTTAGGGTTTTACTGAGGTGCAAATATGGGTTTAACAACCCGATAAAGATATAAAAATTATATGATATTGCAATAAAATATTAACTTATTTAGAAAAAAATTTGAAAATAATTGTTCTCAATTTTATTCTTTAACCCCTCAGTATTTTCAAGGTTTTAGAGCTACCCTTTAGCAACACCTTTATATAAACAATTGACAATATCGCTTGCCATTAATGCCTCTTGTCCGAGTTCAGCAGCAGCTTTATCCCCCGCATCACCATGTAAGTACATGCCTACTATGGCGGCTTCTGACGGCGCATAACCGCGCGCTAAAAGACCAGTGATAAATCCTGTCAAAACATCGCCACTGCCAGCCGTAGCCATACCTGGGTTGCCCGTAGAATTAAAAAAGGATACCCCCTCAGTATTTGTCAAAATTGAATGCGCTCCCTTGAGTAAAATGTTAAGTTTTAAGGATTGAGCTTGGAATTTTAACAAAGCCAATCTTTCAAAATCATTGTCTGAGGCGCCAAATAAACGTTCAAATTCCTTGGGGTGTGGTGTCAAAATTGAGTTTTTAGGGATTAATTCGAGCATTTCGGGATTATCAGCAATGATATTGAGGGCATCAGCATCCAAAACCATTGGCTTTCGGTAATTAATAAGGTAATTTTTTAGTGCAGAAGCTGTACGGCCGGCTTTGCCTAATCCACAACCGATTCCGATGGCTTTATAGGCATTGGTATCTGTATTTTGTGAAATGGCGTATTCATCAGCATCTACTCGTACCATTGCCTCTGGTACTGAAGTTTGAACAATTATGCGGTTACACTGAGGGGTATGCACTGTCAATAATCCTACACCTGACCGCATACAAGCCCGTGCTGAAAGTACCCCCGCCCCTGCCATTCCGAAACTACCGACAACTAAAAGAGCGTGCCCAAACGTGCCTTTATGGTCAAATTTTGAACGTTTTTTTAATAAAGAAAGCACATATTCTCTTGAAAGATAGATATTATCATCTTCAATGTTCTGTAAAAAATCGGGTAGTAAACCAATACTTTTAAATTCAAAAGCTCCAATAAATGATTGATTTTCAGGCATTAAAAAAGCCAATTTAGGTATTTCAAAACTCAAAACCCTATCCGCCGCGATACATCCATCGTGAGTATGTGCATTGGAAAACATACCAGAAGGAATGTCAACGGACACAATTTCATTATCTAAATCATTTAAATAATTAAAAAAATCTGCCCAATAGCCTATAATTGGTCGTGTCAGACCCGTTCCCAACATGGCGTCAATAATTATAGCACCTTTCGGAATTGAAGGAAAAGCATCATTTTCATGTATTTCGCCTTGAAATAATTCAGCTCTGTGTGATAAAGCTTCTTTATTTTTTAAAAAATCAGGTGATTCAGTCTGAGCAATTTTAGAGATATATACTTTAATATTAAAAAATCGCTGATGTAAAAGCCGCGCAATCGCCATGCCATCCCCGCCATTATTACCCGTTCCGCAAAAAATATAAATCGTTTTTTCAGAATCATAGATATTAGTGAACCAATATGTAAATGTCAGGGCCGCTCTCTCCATGAGATGGTAAGAGGTAATGGGTTCGTTTTCAATGGTATATCTGTCCCAATCTCGTATTTGTTCAGATGTCAAAATCTCTATCATAATTGGTTAATTTAAAGTTTTATGAACTTTCTTTTGAGGATTTATAATTAGAAATTTTATCCAACTATTAAAAGTAATACTTGATTTTCATTCTGAATCTTGGATAAATTATCACGCAAAAGTTCAATTCCATGAAGAGTCAATTCTGCTGTTTTTTTGTTACCCTCTCCCGAAAACTCTTGATTAAACTTCTGTATTTCTGCCAAAGGATATAAATTGGGTTCCAATTTTGTCAGAAAATTGTCCTTTTGCTTATGTGAAAATAAAAAATGAGAATTGCCTCTTTTGTCAACAAGCTCTTTTGCAATCTTGTCGTATTCATTTGTTAACAAGTCTATATCTTTTTCTTCTTGAAGATAAACAAGCAAATTGGCGAAAATATAACCCGAATCTTCAAGGCTTTTTAATTTTATTGAATTGCTTGATAAATAATTCCAATAATTATCTATCACTTTTCTGCTAAATAATCCTTTCTTAATAATTATTTCAGCGTTTAGTTTCAAGTCATCAAGTTTGGATGCATCCAATATGTAAAAAGAAGCTACTGCGGACATAAGGAGTTTTTTTATTTTAATAATAAATTTTCGGAGAACCAGCTATTTTTACACGAAATTAAATATAATAGTATGAAAGTTTTTAAAAATCTGAAAGTTGTGGAATTGGCGAGTGTTTTGGCAGGACCAGCCGTGGGAATGTTCTTTACTGAATTGGGTGCCGAAGTCATCAAAATTGAAAACAGCACCACGGGCGGCGATGTCACACGATCTTGGAAGCTACCAAATGAGAAAACGCACACAAATACTGAGGGGTACTCGGATTCTGCCTATTTTCATTCCGTGAATTATCATAAACAACATCTATTTTATGATTTGCAAAATGAGGTAGATAGAGCAAAAACGCACGATATACTGAGGGGGTGTGATGTGGTGATTTCAAATTTTAAAAAATCGTCATCAATAAAATTAGGAATGGATTATGAAGCTTTGAAAAGCATCAACCCGAGTATTATTTATGGTCAAATTTATGGTTTTGATGAAGAGGATGAAACACCCGCATTTGATGTGGTGCTTCAAGCCGAAGCAGGTTTTATGTATATGAACGGTGAAAAAGGTGGTTCAGGGGTGAAAATGCCCGTGGCTTTGATTGATATCTTGGCAGCACATCAGCTTAAAGAGGGCATTTTAATAGCACTTTTACAAAAAGAAAAAACGGGAAAAGGGGCTTTTGTCTTTACTTCGCTCTACGAGTCAGCAATCGCTTCATTGGCTAATCAAGCCACAAATTGGCTTATGGCGGGTCACGTTCCTCAACGCATGGGCTCGGAACATCCGAATATTGCCCCGTATGGCGATGTCTTTTTAACAGCCGATAAAAAAGAAATTGTGCTGGCTTGTGGTACGCAAAGGCAATGGGTTGCCTTGTGTGCGGCATTGAATCAAGAGGAACTGACGGTTGATGCACGATTTACTACGAATCAGCAAAGAGTTGTCAATAGAGCCAAATTATATGCTTTATTGAAAGATAAAATAGCCCTATTTGAGCGAGATGAGCTTTTAAAAATGTTCAAAGCGTGCCAAATTCCAATTGGGGCGATTAGAAATATGCCCGAAGTTTTCGAAAATCCGATGGCTCAAGACATGATACTGGAAGAAAATACCGCCGAAAACCGGATAACAAAAAAAGTAAAAACAGTTTCTTTTAAAATTTTTTAAAATAAAATAAAAGAGAATAGGCATATTTACAATCGTTGGAACAATAATTATAAACAATTGATTTTCAATTACTTAAAGTAGTTTCAAATTTTAAATTATCATCATAAAATACTACCTATTTATTGGTATTTTTAAATTAAAAATAAAAAATATTTAAAAAATACCGTCACATTATAGGCTAAATTCGAGAAGTTGGTATTCGATTTGCAAAATAACCAACAGAACGATGAATGATAAATATCAAATCAAACATCGTTCGCTTTTAACACAAAATAAATTAGAACCAACAACCTAAATTAGTTTTTACCTCCCACTTGTAAAAATTCTTTCGTAACCACTGCCTCCTCCCAAGTGAATTGCGAAATTTTAAAAAACCGAATCTTTAATTTTTACTATCTAAAACTTTTGATGATGAGAAATTTACAATTTGCAATCACTCTGATGATGACGCCTCTTTGTGTCAAAGCACAATTAATGACACAAGCGGATAACAAAATGGCTTCCGCAAACAATTCAGCTTCCGCTTATGCTAGTCCTAAAAAAGGTGTAAATGAAACACCTGAGCAAGCTCGGACACAATTAATGTCTTCACTCAATCTTTTTAGAGGTTTCTCTGTAAGTGTAGATGATGCAAAAGCTTCTGAGAATACGGAAGAAGAAACAACTTCAACTGAAGACAAGGCCAACTTCAAAGCTTATATCGCGAAAATGGATCAAGTGCTTCAACGCAGAATGAAAAGCCTTGAAACAGACAACATCAAAGATGCAGACCAACTTGCCGAAAAAAGCGAACTTATCCGCGCTTTCAGCATTTTGAAATCAGCAAGCTGCCTTGCAGAACGCAAAGATGGTGCTTTTGTGAGACAAAAGGACTTTGATGGTCGCGAAGTTGTCGCTTTCCCACTTGACGAACTCCGCACCAACGCACGCTACGGAATGGTAGAAGCCTACAGAGAGGGTTACGCTCGAATCAAAAAAGATCAAGTTTTTGGTTTCCTAAATTACTGCGGTGATGAAGTTATCCCATGCCAATACGAAACTGCTGATGCT
>JANPHO010000388.1:0-17850 GCA_031424515.1 Saprospiraceae bacterium | reverse complement strand
CTCCGACACTACTGATTGTCTAAAAAAATTTCAGAGAACCATATCTCATTGCGGAACTGGAGTTCCGCATTAGAGTGCGTGAAATTATAGAAAAAATAATTATTAATACATTAACACAATTTTAGCCCACACTTATAACGTTAATTGAGCAATAACGCTCAAAATGCGTTTAGTCACAGAACGAACACATCACACAAACAAATGCCACTAACGGATTATCTAATAGAAACAGACCATGCCCGACTCGGGATTTGGCATATCAATGAGCAAGAGGAGTATTTTATTCGTAAAATGCCTTTGAATGATACAGATAAAGCTGAATTAGCGACCCTTAAAGGACGCCGCCGTGTGGAATGGCTATCTGGAAGGTACCTCGTGCATGTGATGACAGGTTGGGCACATGAGTATAAAAAAGACGGGTTTGGAAAGCCTTTTTTAAAGGATTCGGCCTACCATATATCCATTTCTCATTCAAAAAACTTTGCTGCCGCCATTATCGCCCCCCAGCTTGTTGGCATTGATATTCAGTATATAAACCCAAAACTTGAAGCCGTTGCTTCTCGGGTGATGAATGAAAATAAGTTTAAAAACCTAAGCGAAGAGAAACGTCTGGAACATTTGCACGTATATTGGGGAGCAAAAGAAGCCCTTTTCAAGGCTTACGGTAAAAAAGAGTTGGATTTTAAGAAAAACATCATCGTTGAGCCTTTTCATTACCAAGATACTGAGGGGTACTCGCATGGCACGGTAGTGAAAGATGATTATAGCCAACGCTTCGATATTTTTTATAAAAAAATTGAAAATTATATATTGGTCTATGCAATTGAAAACGATGAAATTAGTTAGAAAAAACGGGTCATTTGCCCTTATTTGCCTTGCATTAATGCTTATTTTTACGGATTGCAAGCGCAAAGGAGAGCCTCTTTTGAAGGAACAACCAAGCGGGGTACCAGCAGATTTTGCTCAATTTTACGAGAAATTCCATACGGATAGTATCTATCAAATGAGTCATATCCAATTCCCTCTTGATGGCTACCCTACGAATGCTGATAGTGTAGCTATTGCCGATAAAAATTTCCATTGGACAGCTGATACTTGGGTGATACACACAATGAAAGCGTTCAATGACAGCCTTTATACGCGCACCCTTGACGCTCCTTTACCGGGTATTGTCAATGAAACGGTCTATCAAAAAAATACGCCTTTCGGCATGGTTCGTCGCTTTTTTAAGCGGGGTGATGAGTGGTATCTAATTTTTTATTCTGGAATGAATTCGATGAAAGAGAATTAGTATTGTTTTTTGTGACTACTTAGCTGTCAGCTTTGAGCAATCAGAAGTCAGCTTTTTTCAGAGCAAATTCTTAGAGAATTAGTGTTTTATGGCTAAAAGCTCATTGCTGAAAGCTGACACCTAAGTAGCTACTAAAAAACAATTCAACAATATAAATTATTACTCTTCATCTCCCTTTTGGTAGTCCAGATATTGAAAAATAAGGTTCATCATTTCATCTTTTGTGCCCCAACCGTATTCAATATTTTTGGTGGGGCGATTGGGATTGCGGCTATTTTCCTTTGTATTGTCATATTCAGCTTCGGAATAAACGACTGAACCCCTCGGAATCCTTACCATTTTCTCAAATTGATAGGTCATCTGCCAATTAAAGTCCCAATTGGGTATGCTTATAAGATTAATCAAATCTCCGTCAGGTGTGATAGCGTACGCTTTAAAATTTTTACCCAATAAGTGCATATGTGGCGTCACACTGATGAGCGAAATATCAACTGGAATAATCGGACTGCGCTGATAAAACTTGATAACTGTATCTTTTTCTATGAAAAAAGGCTGATTCACAACCGAATTTTCTTCTAAAATAAAGGTTTTAACCAATCGCTTGGGTGGGGTCTTGGATAAATAAAGCAGTATTTTAGAGTTTTCTGAAACCTCTTTTGGCGACGGCGAGTAGTGCATATTTAAAATAATATCAGCATTTTTAGGCAAGCGTTTGGCAGTTCCTTTAGGATACAGAATTGCCGTATTGCCTGGAATCCAACCATGTAGGAAATTATCACTCATATTCACACCTTGTTTCTGAAACTCTGAAGTTGCCCCCACTTCAATACCATCATCAGCACGCAATTTATTGGTGGTATCTATCATAAAACGACAGTGGTGAGCCAGTGTTTTGTTTTGGGGGAGAAAATCAATACCCTCTATGTACAAATCTTCTTTTGTATTGGTTGGCACCACAAAAACCCTAAATTGCTCTTTATTATTCCCGGGAATGGTAAATGGTTTTTGAAGCGTTAAAACCAAATCAGGCTCACGGTATGTGATGGATGCTGTGTCTTCCGCTATCTTTTTCTCTTTTCCTTTTTTCTTACCGCCCGCAATCCAATCATCAATTAATGCCAAATCTTCGTTCGAAAGTATTTTCACATTTTTATATTTCGCAAATGTAGGATCGGTTGGATTGGGTGGCATATAGCGTTCATGCGTGACACGGCGAATCAATAATGCCCTTTTATTGACATCTTCAAAACTATTGAGTGAAAAGGGAGCAACTTGTCCTGATCGATGGCAAGTGACACAATTTTTATATATTATAGGTTGAATATCATCAAAATAGGTTGCTTTTTGGGCGTTCAAGCCACAAAAAGAAATCAGTAGAAAAGTGAAAATTAATTTATTTTTCAATAATACATCCAATAGCATCTGTCTGTTTTATTTTAATAGGTTCATTTTTTAATACTGAATCTATGGCATCTTTGAGGTAATTTTCGGAAGCTTCGGGGCGGTATTTGCCCAGTGCATAAAACCAATTATCAATAGCGCCCCTATATTTTAAGACGCCATCTTTATTAAAAAGAAACGCCTCAGGTGTGATTTTAGCATTTATTTCATTAATTAAACCATTTTTTTTATCTTTCAGAACGGTAATGGGGTATTTGGTTTTGGTCAGTGGATACTCGTTTAAATAACCCTTAATCGCTTCAGTTTTATCCCATTTAGTGAAAACTACTATAAATTTCACATCTGGAAATTGCTCTTGCATACCCCTCAGTATTGGAGCATACTTTTGAGAAATGGGGCATTCTGCAGCAAGAAATATGAGGGCAAATGGTTTTTCATTATTTTCTGAACGAATATTTTGATGGATATTGGTTTTATTTCCATTTAAATCTATCAAATGCTTTGAATTGATAAAATGCTTGGCATCTTTTTGCACAGCACAAGATGAAGAGGCAATTAATAGCCCATAAAGCAATTGTATTTTAATAAAATGCCTTTTTATCATTTATTATAATTCAAAACGTGCATAAAGATAATCATTAATTGTATTTCAAGCTACCCCCTCAGTATTGGCTCCATTTTTTAGATATTTTATAAAAAACAAAAGCGCACTTTTAAGGGTGCGCTTTTGGTATATTAGACTAATTTAATGACTATTTCATTGCAAACTGAAGAACACAGTTAGCACCTACGAAGTCACCACAAACGTTAGTTGTCCAAGAGTCGAATCTACGTCCATCAGCAGTGTAAAGTACCCAACGAAGTGTGAATTTATCACCTGCGATGAAAGGCTTTGCAGCTGTACGTCCGTTTTGAGTGAAAACGTCAACTGAACCTTTACCATCACCGTAGTCATATTTATTTGACTTATAGATAGCATAAAGGTCTGCTTGAGTCACTGCGAAATCAGTGAAGCCGAAGTTAGCAGCTGGTGTTGTTACAGTTTTCCAAAGTTTTGTAAAAGTTTCACCTGCAACACCACCATGACGGGCTGTTTTAGGGTTACCATCTTTATCTTTGAAAGGCTCATCGAAATAAACGAAGAACTCAACTTTATTAACTGTATTGGCTTTATCAATAGAGATCCAACGCCATTTGAAATTTACCGGTGCAGCTGCATCAGTTAATGAGAAATTAGTAGGCGTTTTTAGTTCACCATATCCATGTACAGCCGTTTCGAATGGAACATTCGGATCAGCTGTGGTCTCTCTACAAGAAAGTGTAGTAAGAGCCATCAGAGTGAGTAAAAATAAATATTTTGCTATTTTCATAATACGCAATTGAATTAAATTTAATAAATAAATTTGATGCAACCTTTTATTGATTGATGAAAGAATGTTTTAAGCAATCTTTCTATCTTTTTCAATAAAGAGATTATTTATCCCAGAAAATAGGTGCTTTATCAAATGCTACATCTTTATAAGCTGCTGCATTAGGATTAAGAGTCAACTCTGTCTGAGTATAAGGTAAACGCAATGGATAACCACGGAAAGGCTTCAATATATGCTCTTGGATAGTAGTAGGCAAGCCTGTTCTACGGAAAGCATTATAAAAGTCAAATCCATTACCATAGCTACTGAACCACAATTGCTTTAAAGCAACGGCTAATTTAGCGTCAGGAGTGGTTGCATCATTAAAACGTTTAACCCAAAGTGCTGTATATTTATCTATAGCAGCAGTAGTTGGTGCTACACAGTTCGCATCTGCGGCAGTACTGAAACTTACTACTTTAGCAATATGCGTTTTGATAGCGTTGCTAAATATTGCAGCAGCATCACCTGTATAACCCAATTTAAGGATTGCTTCAATTTTGTAATATTCCAAATTGACAGAAGTCAAAGCTGGGAAAATACCACCACCTGTAGCAGCGTTAGCTTTAGGGATACCCGGAGTTGCTACATCATAGAGACCTCCACAAGGGTACACACCATTTACTAATCTGAGTGATCCATCCGCTGGAATACCTGTATTATCACCTCTATCTCTACCAAATAGACCTGCCATATATGCTTTATCAGCAGTTCCATAGGTTTTACCTTTATCTGTATAAAGGCGCTTAATTACACTTTCACTTAGTACTAAATAACCATATACACATCCTGAACTACGTCCACAAGGTATCGTACCTGCGTCAGCAGGGTCAGCAGGGTTCAAAATTTGAGTAGTTTGGCGACGGAAATAGAAAGGGAAGCGAGGGTCTTCCTCATCCAACATTTCTACGATTGGTTGGTGACAAATATAAGTAAAATCAAATTCACCACCATCGTATGTACCTGTGTACCAAGGATGACGAATAGAAGCTTGGTCCTTACTGAATCTGAAAACAAAGTCATCAGAAGCTGTAATTACATTACCTCCGTCTAAGATTGCTTTTACCTTAGCAGCAGCGTCTGGAATAGCCAAACGAGCTGAAATCAACATTTTCAACTTCAATGTATTGGCAAACTTAGACCATTTAGACACTGAACCCGCATACATTATATCAGCCGCAGCACTTACAGGTGCAGGAGATGGCTTAGCAAGATTTACAATAGCTTGATCTAATAAAGCAAAACATGCATTATAAATATCCACATCCTTATCAAACTTAGGCGTGATGTTTTTTTCTGAAACGTCACCTTTACCTGCATCAGTAAAAGGCACATCGCCCCAAAGGTCAACCATAGTTGAATAAGTGTAAGCTTTCATGACCTGAGCAATACCCAAATAGTGTGGACTTGCTTGTGATACCGAAATCAAACCCTCAAGATCTTTTAGTGGACCCGTGTATAGACCATTCCAAGTACCACTGAAAGAGTTGGCATTAAGGTTAAATAAAGAAGCGCCTTGAGTACCCATGAAACCATTATACGTTTCTAAATTTCCCTCTATACCCGCAAATGTATTCAAAACATTTGCTTGGATTTGGGTTAAAAGCAAATCTGGAGAAGAAGCAGAAGGCGAATTCGGGTTTTTATTTATATCTAAGTCAAATAAAGAACAGCCTGACAAAAAGACTACAGTAAGTAGCATTGTCACGATGGGCTTTAATTTAAATAGTTTCTTCATATTTTTTGATTTAATATTTTATGAAAATAAAACATAGTTTCCATCTAATAATTATTAGAATGTTGCATACAAGTTCACACCAAAACGACGAGTCGTAGGAGTAGCACCCAAGTCAACACCGATAACGTTAGAAGAAGAGCCATAAGGCAATACCTCTGGGTCAAGGTTCAAGTCTTTCAACATGTTTGGCACTTTGAACCAAAGATTACGACCACTTACAGTAAGACGTAGTGAGCCAATTGGAGATTTTTTCAAAAATTTCTTCGGCAATTCATATCCTACAATTACTTCTCTCAAACGGAAAGTAGTACCGTCATAAACGTTTACTTCTTCTGCACCATAAGCACCAAAACCATCAGTGAAGTGTGTATCAAATGCATTCGCACCAGTTGTGTTTTTGATAGTATTACCTTTCTCATCTTTGATAGCTTCAAAAGTAGAAGGATCTCCATACACACCTGGTACAACACGCACAGCTTCACGATCATCTTGGAAAGCCAATTGACCACGGAGAATCAATGATGCTGCTGTGATAGAGAAGATATCTCCACCTTGTTTCCAATCAAATAAAGTTGTTAAGCTGAAGCCTTTGTAAGATAATGTGTTCACCCAACCCAAATTGAAATCGGCATAAGGATTACCGATGATCTCATCCGTGGTAAGTGTGAAAGGCATACCCGTTGATTTATTAATCAATAATGGGCTATTTTTATCGTTATTATCAACGCGCGCATTTTTAGAACCAAATAGTTGACCCAACGGTTGACCTACTCTATTGATTACCTTTACAGCACCTTGGTCAATTACCAATTCGCCACCTGGTGCATCAACAATTAAAGCACGGTTTCTTGTAAAGTTCAAATTTGTTTCCCAATTGAATCCATTAACAGATTTGACAGGAACGAGTGTTACACCCAATTCAACACCTTTGTTTTGGATTTCACCTGCATTCAAAATTTGAATATCAAAACCACTTGATCTTGCTAATTCAGCTTTCACAATTTGGTTTTTAGAATTACGCTTGTACCAAGTAAAGTCAACACCAACTCTTTTTTGGAAAAATCTCAAATCTGTTCCAAATTCAATTTCAGTTGTTAACTCGTTTACTAATCCTGCATTACCCAATGTGTTACCCAACGTAGCACGATTCACATTTGTTCCAGAAGATGTAATGAATGGATTTAAGAAATCATAGGTAGTGGATGTTTGATAAGGACTTGCCTCATTACCCACTTGAGTCCAAGAGCCACGTAATTTTGCAAAGCTCACGAAATCAGGTAATTTGAAGGCATCGCTTGCCACAAATGACACACTTACACCTGGGTAAAAATAACTGTTTTTAGAGCCTGCATAATCTATCGGATTGACAAGTGTGGAGGTCACGTCGTTACGAGCCGTCAAACCTAAATATAAAAAGTTTTTATAACCCAATGTCGCATCCGCATAAAATGCGTACAAACGTTGCTTAAGTTTTTCATCAGAAGCAAATTTTGTAGTAGCTGCAGTTAAGTTATCAATACTTGATGTAAACAAGTTTTGACCACTGATGAACTGACTGATACTTGAACGCTGATTTTGATTCAAACCTACAATCATTCTCAAATCAAGATCTTGGCTGATTTTAGGAGAGATAGACGCAAAGTAATTGAAGTCCATTTCCGTTTTTGTGTAAGCATTTTGGAAAATGCCACCAGCAACAAAAGGTGCATTAGTAGTAGGACGTTGATAGAATTTTTGATTATCAGTGTAGTTATTAACACCACCTTTAGCCGTTAAAGTCAACCAAGATGTCACATCATAACTTAAAGTCAATGAACCAAAACCTCTATTAACGTTACTTGTGTATCTATTATTCTTCACCAACCATCTTGGATTTTCCAAACTACGATAGAATACATTATCACCTGTAACCGGATTTTCAAAAGGGAAACCCATCAAATCATAGTTACGTGGCAAATAAAATAAACGAGAGAATATAGATGTCTCACCAGAACCATAATAGTCTGTGTAAGCAGAAGGCGCTACAGGAGGTGCCTCTTGACCTGTATTGACATAGTTTACGTTACCTGAAACAGTCAAACCATTAGCCAACTTAGCGTTACCACCAATGCTCAATGAAGTACGACTTGATTTCATGTTTTCAACGATACCTCTATTATCCATTCTTGAAATAGTAGCAGACAAACCAGCGCTTTCACCACCACCGTTAAATGTCAATGAATTCTCAGCCAATAAACCTTTTTGGAAGAATTGGTTCAAGAAATCATAAGATTTCAACGGAATTGCTTTTGCTCTTAGTGAGCCTGGCTTGTTCGGATCTGGCTCCATTAATTCAGGAAAAGCCGATTGGAAACGAGCTGCAGTAAATGCTACACCCGTGATTGGGTGAGGTATTTGACCTTCAGGGTAACCAGCCGCATACGTTTTTGAATAACGCTGCTCGCCATTAAAGCTGGCTTGATTGATACCATCTACATACTCTGGAAAAGGAGCACCCCAGTTACCGATGAAACCACCGTTGTAGTTCTGGCTTGAGCCTTGAGTATATTTGCTTTGGTAATTAGGTAAATTAGAAATTTCTTCTTGTGCGAAAGAAGAACTGTATGAAACTTCCATACCTTTTCTACTTTTCTTACCTGCTTTTGTAGTGATTACCACCACACCATTCGTTGCACGTGAACCATAAAGAGCCGCAGCAGCAGCACCTTTCAAAATAGTCAATGACTCAATGTTATTAGGGTCAATGTCAAATGCACGATTCGAGAATTGAGTACCTTGTCCTGATGAGTTCACTGAGTTGTCAAAAGGAATACCATCCACTACGAATAATGGTTGTGTATTACCTGTAAATGAAGATACCCCACGAATGTTAATTCTGGTAGATTGACCAGGAGCACCACCGCCACCGATGATGTTTACACCTGCCACTTTACCAGCAATAGCACGAATAGGATCTGACTCTGAGCGTTGCATTAATTCGTCGCTTTTCAAGTCTGTAGCTGAGTAACCCAACGATTTTTTCTCGCGTTGGATACCAATAGCTGTGATTACGACTTCTTGTAGGGTGGATTCACTCAAAGAAATGTCGATTACATTAGAAGCACCTAAAGTGACTTCTTGTGAAGTGTAACCTACAAAGCTGAATACCAATGTACTCGCTCCATCAGGCACACTAAATGAGTACTTTCCGTCCACATCGGTAACCGTTCCGGCAGTAGTACCTTTTACAAGGATACTTGCACCTACCATCGGTTCACCTTTTTGATCGGTAACTGTACCCGTGATTGCTCTTTGTGCCATGGCAAAGCCAAACGCAAAGAATACCAGCGTCAAAACTAGTGAGAGTTTTTTCATACTAATCTGATTTTAGATGAAGAAATATGTTAAAAATTGAAATTTGATGTCAAAGTTAGAAAACTTTTAAATTTTACTACATTTTGAAGCTTTTTTTCTTCTTTTATGTAGTTAAATACCTAAAGTTATTTTGGAGTTATAATTTCAAGTATTGTTAAAGGAAAAGACATCATAATAAATAAAATACATAATACATTGATATACAATGTTTTTTATTTATTAATTAATAAATAAAATTTATAATTAGTTCTCAATTGTAAATAACGTGTAAAATTACTCAATCGCTGCCTAACTTTTCTAATAATTGGAGCATTTTTTTCGTTCAAATAAAAATTTCACTAATTTTAATTAATTAAAATCTATTTTTAATTAAAAGCCATTTCTCGGAATTAAATACTGAGGGGTATATATCTCTCAAAATTTATAAAGAATCAATATTTGCTTTTAATTAGTTTTTTTTTACATGTCTTTAAAATATAAAATATCACTTAAGTTGCCTCAAATACATCTGAATTGTATTGTGTAAACCATAGTAAAGTGCATCTGAAATAAGGGCATGACCAATTGAAACTTCCAACAAACCCTCTACCCTTTCTTTATAGAATTTCAAATTTTCTAAATTCAAATCATGTCCTGCATTTATGCCTAAGCCCAATTCATTAGCAATTTTAGCCGCCTTTGTATGGGCTGCAACTGCAGTATCTCTATCTTTATTAAAATCTTTGGCAAATATGCCAGTGTAAAATTCAATCCTATCAGCGCCAATTTTTTGTGCGCCTTCCACCATTTTTTCTTCAGGATCCACAAAAAGAGAAACCCTAATACCAGCCCCCCTCAGTATTTCAATAGTTTTTTTTAAAAAATCGGCTTGTTTGATGGTATCCCATCCATGGTCAGAGGTTAATTGATTAGGGTCATCGGGGACAAGAGTAGCTTGGTCAGGTTTATTGGCAAGTACCAATTCCATAAATTTCTTATCTGGATAACCTTCTATGTTAAACTCCGTTTTCACCACCTCTTTTAATAGCGGCACATCGGCATATCGAATATGCCTTTCGTCAGGGCGAGGATGTACGGTGATTCCTTCAGCCCCAAATGTTTCGCAATCTTTTGCTACTTGAATCAAGTCTGGCAAGTTTCCTCCCCGAGAGTTTCTTAATACCGCAATCTTATTGATATTGACACTTAATCGAGTCATCTTTCTGATAATATTATAATGATTGTAATTTAAAAAGCGTAAAATTAATACAATCATGTATCAGAATGAAAGATTAAGGCAATTAACTCTTTTATTTCTATAAAAGATAAATTTGATTATTTTAGCCTAAATACTTAAAAAAGGGCAGAAAGCATTGTTCACGTTGCTTTCCGCCCTAATAAATGTTTTGACTAACCAAATCAGACTTTAAAATTTTAAAAAATATCTTTTAAGTAGGCGTTTAAAAATAATTGACAATTTCTGTCGGGCTTAAAATTGTAGAAAATGCCGAGCAAAGCGGAGGGTTTTCTATAATTTTTAGAGCCGACTTAAAAAAGAAATTATCGGTTATTTTAGCCCAACTATTTAAAGTGCAGCCTCGAAACTTGTTTCGATAGTCTCATCGTGCTGACTAATATCTAAACCTTCTAATTCTGACTCTTCATCTACACGCAATGGGGTAATGATATTTGTCAATTTAAAGAGAGCATATGAACCTCCAAATGCAAATGGAAGCACAATAGCAAGCGCTATCAAATGTTGTATCATTAAATTCCACTCACCTGCAATAATACCTTTACCGCCTTCAGTAGCGAATACTGCTGTCAATAACATACCCGTTATACCACCAATACCGTGGCAAGGGAATACATCAAGTGTATCATCCACAGAGGTTTTACTGCGGAATACAGATACTGCAAAGTTACTTGCTATCGCCGCCACAAAACCGATGAAAAGACTTGGCCCATAATTGACATAACCTGCTGCTGGTGTAATGGCTACTAACCCTACTACAGCACCAATACAAGCACCTAAAGCAGAAGCTTTTTTACCTTTCACCACATCTACCATAATCCAAGTCACTGCTGCAATTGCTGATGCAAAATTTGTGTTTACGAATGCTTTAATTGCCATTGCGTTAGCAGCTAATGCAGATCCCGCATTGAAACCAAACCAAAGTAAACCTGTACCTAAAATTACGAAAGGAATATTAACAGGAAGGGCTTCTCCGCCTTTTCTTCTTCCCAATATCATTGCACCTGCTAATGCCGCAGCACCTGCTGAAATGTGTACAACTGTTCCACCTGCAAAATCAAGAACTCCTTTTTTAAACAAAAGTCCTTCTGGATGCCATGCCATGTGAGCTAAAGGGCAATAAATAAGTATGATAAATAGATTAATAAACACTACATATGCCCAAAAACGCACACGCTCAGCAAATGAACCCGTGATTAAGGCTGGAGTAATGATAGCAAATTTTAATTGAAAAGCAGCAAAGAGAACAAGGGGAATACCACCGCCTATGGCAGGATGACCATCTTTAGCTGCATCGATAGCTGTACCTACTCCATTGAACATGAAATATGTAGCAGGATTACCAATGATTCCTAAACCGCCCAAGTCGTCGCCAAAAGCAAGGCTAAAGCCTACTACGTACCACAATAATGAAACGATACCCAAACAGATAAAACTCTGTAACATGGTAGAAATAATATTCTTCTTAGAAACCATCCCACCATAGAAAAAGGCTAAGCCTGGTGTCATTAAGAGAACTAAACTTGTCGCCACCAACATCCAAGCGATATTGCCGACCATAGTTGCATCATAAGGTTGTTCTGGAGTAGGGAAAGAGGTTGGATAAACGGCAGCTACACAGCATATTATAAATAATACACCGAATGCTAATAGTGCCATGCTTTTGTTACTGATCAACGCTTTCATTTTAAAGACTCATTTTAAATGTTTGAAATTAATTGGCTTTTAGCTTTGTCAAATCTTTCTGATTACTCTGACAAACTTGATAGTGTAAAATTACACTTAGCTTTATTCGTAGCCAAACATTAGAAACACCTCATGTATCTTCAAAATATTATTCCAATATAAATAAAATGGCAATATTTATATTGCGCAATTTACGATACAGCAAAATAATAGTTTTTTTTCGTTAAAAAGAAATTTTAGATTTTAAACTAACCCCCTCAGTATTGGCGATCCATTTCTATATCTTTTGCTTTCCCGATATAGATCGGAACGGTTTCTGTCTTCACATTAGCCATATCAAGCCCAAACTCTTCGGCCGGAGGGATACTTACATTCTTCAAAACGCGATATGCCCTTACTGTAAATTGCTCAAAAGGCGTAATTTCATCATCCACCGATAATCGGCTATTAAGTGTAATAAATTTAAAATCTGCTGGAACATCATATTTTCTCAAACTTGGATAATGGCTTTTTTCATCTACTTCTCCATTGTCTTGCATTTTCTGCACTATTTCTTTAAACATCAGATTCACCTTATGTTCTATTTTAAAACCAAACTTCAAGCGTACATAAAACACTTTACCCGGTAAAATGGTATGCACCTTATATTTTTTAGCGTAAGGAGAGTCCGTAATGACTACATGCACAAACCAGTATATATCCGCCCGCTTCGGTTTCTTTTTAAAAAGTGAATAAATAATATTGGAGTCCAATTTATTTTCATCAGGTGACATGGATAAAAAAACAAGGTTCGTTGCTGTTTTATCCACCGTTTCATCTTGGATCAAATCTTTCAATATGGGTATATATTCCTGGCTTGGCTGGAACTCAGTGTGCTTATCCCTGATCTTACGGGCTTTATAAAAAATAAAAACACAGCCAAATATAAAAAATGCATTGAAAAGACTGAACCACCCACCATGCGGTATTTTATTAATACTGGCAATTAAAAAAGCTATTTCCACAAACCCAAACACACAACCTAAAACAATAGCTCTTCGATAGGATTGATTCCGCATATGTATAAAATGTAATAGAAGTGATGATGTCATCACCATATCTATTACAATAGCTAAACCGTAAGCCGCTTCCATATCCGATGAATGGCGAAATACAACCACCGCGGCTATACAACCAACCATCAAAAACCAATTAATAAAAGGGATGTACACTTGACCACGCGCTTGGCTCGGGTAGCTGATTCTCATATTAAACCATAATTTGAGTCTTATGGCTTCGCTCACCATCGTAAAAATACCATTTATCAGCGCCTGACTCACAATCACAGTTGCTACAACTGCTAATCCAATAACTGGTATAACCCAGTTTTGAGGCAACATAGAATAAAATACACCAACTCTCTGAACATTCTCTGGCAATGATTGCCCCTCAAACCTCAATAACCACGCTCCTTGACCGAAGTAACACAATATTAAACACGGAAATACAAATGCCCACGTCAAACGAATACTTATTTTACCACATCTTCCCAAATCAGAATACAAGGCTTCACAACCTGTGGTGCATAAAAAAATAGCGCCCAAAAGCCAAAAACCACTTGAGCCAGATATTTCTCCTTTATAATGTGTTATTAATTGAAAGGCATAATATGGATTAATTGCCTCTAATACTGAGGGGTCTATCGTCAACATTGACAAGCCCAATCCACCTATTAAGGCAAACCACAGAAACATAATGGGTCCGAAAATAGCACCCAATGCACCCGCTCGAAATTGTTGAGAAATGAATAAAAAAAGAAGTATAAAGATTACTATGGGAACAGTAGGTATATCGATAGAAATTCTATGAATACCTTCTACCGCAGCTGAAATGGAAATAGCAGGAGTAATAAAACCATCCGACATCAGCGTCGCACAGCCAATCAGGGCAGGGAAGATTGCCCACCGTGCCTTATATCGCCGTACCCGTGCATAAAGAGCAAAAATGCCTCCCTCTCCACGATTATCCGCTTTAAGAGCTAAATACACATATTTAAAAGTAGTGATGAGGATAAGCGTCCAGAAGATACAGGATAAACTACCCAATATCAATTCTTTAGTTACTCTCTCGGAGCCAACAATTGCTTGAAAAACATAAAGAGGAGAAGTACCTATATCGCCAAAAACGATACCAAGAGCCACTAAAAGCCCACTTACACTCCATTTTCGACCTTGCTCAGGCGTAGCCATTTTTACTGTTTTTTAAAAAAGAGATGCAAATGTATGCCTTTTCATCATTTTTTTAAAAAATAATATTTTATCACGTTTAGTTCTACTTTGGCACTTTATCAAACCCGTGTCACCGCTCCAAGCGGTGACACGGATTATAAGTCAAAATCAGGTTTAAAGCCGTGCCACCGCTTGGAGCGGTGATACGGCTTTAAAATAAAAAAATTTAGATGCCAAAGTAGAATTAGAGGCTAAAAAAAAACCTCAATGGTATTGAATATATCCATTGAGGTTATTGAGCGTTTTAAAAAACTATTATTTCAAGTTTAAAACCATTTTCACATCTGAACCATCATAAATAGACATTTCAGGGTCAAATGGCATTTCACGAAAGCCAAATGTTCTATACATTTCTATCGATGTTTTCAATTTTGTGCTTGTAATCAAGTAAACTTGTTTCGCACCTGCCACTTTAGCCTTATCAATCGCTTTCTGAAGGAGTGATTTGCCGATATGTCTGCCTTGATACTGAGGGGTCACAGCCATATCCGCAATTTCGTACAATTTATTGCTTTCACGCAGTAAAGCACCTGTCCCTACTATTTTATCATCTACTTTAGCAAAGAAAATATAGCCCCCGTTATTGATAATTTGAGCTTCGGGATTTTCAACAAGCAATTTATGGGCAACCTCTTCTTTGAATTGTGCCATCCACTCCATGTTTAACCGCTTAAAATCGTCGTTGTATACTGGACTATAATCCAATATTTCAATTGATGCAGTGATTGCTTCCATAACTTTTAGGTGATTTTGGTTAATGATGTAGTTTAAATACTTGTGATGCAAACTTAAAGAATTCTTTTGAAAGCCCCAATATCTACGGCTTAAATAAATGGTTGAATGATTGTTTTATACTGAACCCACTAAAAGGCTAAACAATTAATGAGAAGAAAGGTTAAAATAGTCGTTTACAAATATTTTCGCCCCTTGCGCATAGCCCTAAAAAGCATAAAAAGGAAAAAACCGCTAATCCAATACCCTATTCGGGCATATTCTATTTGCCCTTCTTTGTTAAAAAGAAAACTCGCTACAGCGGCGGCAACTAGTAATAACGTGAAAATCAACTGCTGCCCAACCAAGTATAACAACCGTGCACCATATTTAACATCTGGATTACTGATTTCAAGCTCACCTTTTTTAGCTTTTTGTAATACTTGATGGATTTCATCTGGTAAGCCGAGCGTAGTGGCAACAGTTCGACGCAGTAAAACACTAACAAATGAAAACAAACCCTCTTTTTCACCTATCATATACTTTTGAGCGTAAGGGCGTATCACATCCAAAGGATTGAGGGTCGGATCAAGCGTGTTACACAGCCCAAGAAGGAGCGTAATCATTCTACTGAGCAATACATAATCCTTGGGCACTTGTACAGTACCCGCCACTCCATTAAATCCAATTTCTTGAATAAGGCTAAAAAGACTATTATTAAATGGATCAACTTGAATATCTCTAAAATTCAGTCCCTCAAATTTGACTTCATTTTGCAGAAAATTGCGCAAAGCATTGAGCATTTTTTCAGCCATTTTTTCGGCATCTTTATTTTGAGCCAAAAAGCCCATAGAATTTAATGCCGCTATCATTGCTGCGGTATCATTTCTGACTGCTGCTTCTATGAGCTGTGGAATGCCCTCACGTAAAGCCGTACTAAGAGTTGACACAGCTCCAAAATCAAGGAGCACCACCAAGCCGTCTTGCTGTACCAATATATTACCTGGGTGTGGGTCAGCGTGGTAAAGACCATCTTTAAACAACATTCTGGAATATGCCCTCAATAAGCAATTAGCCAATTCACGCCGATTGACTCCCCAAGCATCTAATTGAGCAATATTAGATATTTTAACTCCATCGTGCCAAGTAGTAGTCATTACTTTTTGAGTAGAATAAGTGCGATGCACTACAGGAATGGTGATACCAACTTCTTCTATAATATTTGCTCGTATTTGTTCCATGGAATTGGCTTCTCGAGTAAAATCCAACTCTTCTTCAATCATTTTACGCACTTGTGTATAGAGATAATCCATGCCTTTAACATCATAAAACCAAGCAGCAAGGCGCGTTAAACGTTGAATAATCTCTAAATCTACCTGCGCTACCATTTCAATATCGGCATGTTGCACCTTCACAACCACCTCTGTACCGTCAAAAAGCCGCGCACGATGCGCCTGTCCAATAGATGCTGCCGCAAGCGCATTTTCATCAAACTGCTCAAATAACTCTTCAATGGGTTTTCCCAATTCTCGTAAAATCCGTGCTTTTACTGAAGCAAAAGGTCTTGGTGGAATCTGGTCTTGGAGCGATTCCAATGGTTTTTGAAACGCTTCAGGTAAGAAATTAGATAAAATAGACAGTATCTGTCCCAATTTTATAAACAAGCC
Source organism: Saprospiraceae bacterium (assembly GCA_031424515.1). Lineage (GTDB taxonomy): Bacteria > Bacteroidota > Bacteroidia > Chitinophagales > Saprospiraceae > JAAFJT01. The sequence goes on along the minus strand of JANPHO010000388.1, from coordinate 1,092 downwards.
ATTGAGTTGCAAAATAGCATCACGCACCCGTTCTGCATTCTGGATATGCAGTGGAAGGATACGTTTATTATACCACGATTGCCCCAATATCTTTTTCAAAAACCACAGGCGAGTATAGCTGAACATGACTACTGCCGTTGTCCAATAAGCCTTGCGCAAACGATAAGAGCGAGAGTAAATTTTTTCTGTTGACATTTTGCAGATTGAATTTCAATGAAATGCAAAGGTCAAAATTTTCAAGGATATCCCCTCAGTATTTTCACAAACAAACGCTGATTTACCTGATTTTTTCAATTACAATGGAACTTATGTAAATAACAAAAGCCTTAATAATCAATTGATTACTAAGGCTTTATATATGTGCTCCCGACAGGGCTTGAACCTGTGACCCCCTGATTATGAGAAAGAAGATTGGCACTTTTTTTGATTTATTTATGCTTTTATTAACTATATAAAACAATGATTTTCAATTAATTGTGTTATATTTATTTTTTTTAACTATTTTCTATTTTACATAAAGTGCAAACCGTGGTGCAAACCGCTATCTTTGTAAAAAATTAATACATGGTAAAAAACGCTGCTGTATCGGTCATACTTTTCAAAAGTAAAACTCTGGCGAATGGTGAACATCCCATCATTTTAAGAGTTACTAAAAATAAGCAACGAAAGCATATTTCACTCGGAATAAGTTGTGCCGCAGACCTTTGGGACTTCGATGAACAATGCCCTAAACGGAAGCATCCCAATAAGAATCTGATTGAAAAAATCATCAATGCCAAGAAGGTTGAATACAACGACCAGATACTTGAACTCAACTCTATTGGTAGGGATTACACACCTGAATCACTAACAGGTAATATAGAAAATCATGTCAAGCTGACAACTGTTTTCTCTTTTTACGATGAAATAATAGAACGATTAAAAATATCGCATAAAATTGGAAATGCCAATGCTTATAGGGATTCTAAAAATTCGATAAAAGGTTTTTGTAAAAATAAGAACATCCTATTTTCAGATATTGATATAAGATTTTTAAATCAATATGAGGCTTACCTAAGAAGTAGAAACCTCGCTGATACCTCTATCGCAGCC
>JANPHO010000387.1:0-3897 GCA_031424515.1 Saprospiraceae bacterium | reverse complement strand
CCGACATTTCCCACGCCAATTTGAAAAACGAGGATTATTGATTAACCTTGTGAATGTATAGTAGTAAAAGCCTAGACCACTTAGGCATAGTGAGTGGTATGATAGATGAGTTAGATTTAGTCAAGATGCTCGATAGCCTCTTAGAAACGGACGGTAAAACTCGGACAGTGAGTATGGGTATTTTGATTAAAGCCTTGATACTGAATGGATTAGGGTTTACCCAACGGACATTATATATGGTTTCGAGCTTTTTTTCAGACAAGCCAATAGAGTTATTATTGGGAGAAGGGATTGAATCGAGTCAATTAAATGATACAGTCTTAGGAAGATGCTTAGATGCGATATATGAGCATGGCTGCACGAGTCTTTACGCAAATTTAGCACCTCAAATATGTAAGAAACTAGGATTGCTGCCCAAATTTGCGCACATGGATAGTACAGATTTTCATGTTGATGGTGTTTATAATAGCCAAGAGGAGGGAGGAGAAGGTCACCATATCATCCGACTGACCCAAGGTTATAGTCGAGACCACCGTCCTGAGTTGAACCAAGTTGTATTGAATCTAATTGTTGAAAATCAAGCTGGGATAGCCCTGCATATGCAAGGCTTTGATGGTAATATGAGTGACAAAACCGCTTTTAATAAGACCCTTACGGATCATATCGCCCAATTACAGTCCGTTTCGAGTATAGAATATATCGTGATGGACAGCGCAGGATATACCGAAAAAACATTGAGAGCTTGCGAGAATACCATAAAATGGATAAGCCGAGTACCAGAAACCTTGAAGGAAAGCAAAGGGGTAATTGATAAAGCTTATCATATCTGGCTGCCTATGGCAGATGGATATAAATATGTGCCTTTGACGAGTGATTACTGTGATATTGAACAGCGTTGGATACTTGTTTTTTCACAAGAAGCCTACCAACGAGAGTTAATTACCTTAAAAAAGAAGTTTGCCAAAGAAAGTGAGCAAGAATACAAGGATTTTTTAAAACTCTGCAAAGTGGCTTTTGATTGTAAACAAGATGCTGCAAAAGCCATGAATACATTTGTAAAAAAATGTAAGTATTTGTCAATCAATATATTAGAGATGAAACAAGTAGCCATTTTTGAGAATAAAGGAAGGCCTAAGAATGATACCATACCAACAGCATATCAATACTACATTCAAGGCAATGCTTATACGAACAGAGATACTTTTGATGTTTTAGCTCAGAAAAAAGGTAAATTTATTATCGCAACCAATGAGATGAACACAGAAAAACTGTCCGATAAAGAACTTTTTGAAGCTTATAAAGGGCAATCTAAAGTAGAAAGAGGTTTCCGTTTTTTAAAAGACCCTCAATTTATGGCTTCTACTATTTTTGTTAAAAAGCCCCAAAGGGTTGAAGCCCTTTTGTTTATTATGACCCTGTCTTTAACCATTTATGCCGCTATTGAATATACTATCCGTCAAAAATTGAACAATAATAACGATACTTTACCCAATCAAATCGGTAGAGAGGTCAAAAATCCAACAACAAGATGGATTTTTCAATTATTCTCTAATATTCATGTTTTATATGGCAATGACAATCCATTAATTCTTAATCTTTTGCCGATTAATCTTAAGATTATTAAGCTTCTCGGAATCAATTACCATAAATACTATTTTTTAAATTAGATGTGGGAAATGGCGGTTAAAAGAAATGAAAAAAGCCTCATCCGAATAAATCGAACAAGGCTTTTTATATTTTTCATCGCGTAAAATCGAGTAATATTAAGATTCTAAAGCAGCAGCACCACCCACAATTTCCGAAAGTTCCTTTGTAATGGCTTCTTGACGTGCCTTATTGTAGTTGATACGCAAGTTTTTCAACAACTCATTCGCATTTTCAGTCGCTTTGTCCATAGCCGTCATACGCGCACCGTGCTCAGAAGCGTGGGTATCCAAACAGAATTTATAGAAAGTCGTTTGTAAAATACTTGGAACAAGCTCTTCAAGCAATAATTTTTGATCGGGTTCAAAGATATAATCTGCTTTTTTCTTTTTCGTTTCGCTTTTCTCTACTTCCAATTTTTGAACTGGCAAAAACTGAGCAGCTTCAGGAAATTGCATAGCTGCATTTTTAAAACGACCATACGCCACTGTTACATGGTCAAATTTCTTTGCTTCAAAGCTATCCATCAGGTATTGAGCCACTCTTTTTACATTGTCAAAGCTCAAATCGCTGTATAAATCAACGTATTCAGCGTTGATTGCCGAAGCAGGATAACGACGACGGAAGAAATCATACCCTTTTTTACCAACGCATAAAATAGTCAACTTTCCATTATCACGTTGCTTTGAGTATTTCTCGTTGATAGCAGCCGTTGCCATTTTGATAACATTGGTATTGAAAGCACCCGCCAAACCACGATTAGACGTTACAACTACTAAACAAGCATTTTCAACTTCACGCTCAACACCAAACGATGTTGATGCATCACCATCCAAGTTAGAAAGGATGTTGACGAGCATAGAATTTAGCTTATCTGCATACGGACGCATTTGGGTAATAGCATTTTGTGCTTTACGCAATTTCGCGGCGGATACCATTTTCATCGCTTTTGTAATCTGCTGTGTAGAGATTACGGACGCTATTCGGATACGGACTTCTTTTAAACTTGCCATTGCTTATATTGAGTAATGCGTACTGAGTATTGAAACTCTTAAACGCTCTTATTTTCTTAAAATACTGAGAGGGTTAATTTTTACTAGGTGGTGGCGGTGGTAATACTACTTTTTCTTTATCTAAATTTCTTTTTAATAAAAATATAACCCCAGTCACTTTACTATTCGCTTTATTATTAAACTCCAAATTAAGTCCTACGATGGGTGTATTATCTTTTCTATTTGTTAAAACAACTTTGATAGTATGCTTATTCAGTACAGTATCGACAACTTCGTTTGATTGCGATACATAAGAGTTATCAGAATTAAACAATACTGTTTCCTTGCTTAATCTTTCAAATTCTAATTTATTTTTTTTAAATAATTCTTCTTTATCAAAATACGAAACTATTTGTTCTATTTGTCCTGCCTTAATATTATCCCAAACCTCGTCTGCTATGTCAAAATCATTAGTAAATTTTGATTTCTGGCTTAATATCACATTCAAAAACAATAAATTGATACTTAGAATTAGAAAAAATCTTTTTGTATTAAACATCTGAATTTTTTAAAAAGCCTTCAGTATTTCTCAAAAAAATTCGAAATACTGAAGGTTATATATTGATAACCTACTGAAAGTAGGCAAGTCAATTACTTAACTTGATTCGTAATTTCAGCCGCCAATTCCTTAATCGTTGCTAAATCTGCATTCTCCAATTTACCTTTACGGAAATTTTCAAGAATATCTTTATAGCGAGTATCAAGAGCTAAATAAAATGCTTCTTCAAAAGCCGCTACTTTATTTACTGGAACATCTTTAAGCAAGTTAGAAGAACCCGCGTACATCGCCGCTACTTGTTTTTCAACAGTAACAGGTGAGAACTGAGGTTGTTTCAAAAGCTCCACGTTACGAGCACCATTATCCAAAACCGCTTTAGTAGCCGCATCCAAATCAGAACCGAATTTAGCAAACGCTTCCAATTCACGATATTGTGCTTGGTCAAGTTTCAATGTACCTGATACTTTTTTCATTGATTTGATTTGAGCATTACCACCCACACGCGATACCGAGATACCCACGTTAATGGCAGGACGAACACCCGCGTTGAACAAACCAGATTCCAAGAAGATTTGACCGTCCGTAATCGAAATCACGTTTGTTGGGATATACGCCGAAACGTCACCCGCTTGTGTTTCGATAATCGGTAAAGCCGTCAACGAGCCACCACCTTTCACGATACCTGCGTCTTTCAACGATTTA
>JANPHO010000386.1:0-5995 GCA_031424515.1 Saprospiraceae bacterium | reverse complement strand
TTTGTTTCACGCCTTACCACTTCAAAAATATTTTAAAAATTTAGAAAAAGCGTTTATTTTTGTTTTAAAGAGCTTTACTGGCTTTTCAACCCTAATTATGATTATATTTTAAATTAAAAAATGAATGAGTCCGAAGTCTTTCCTATCTAATTTTACCCTTTTTAATGGTATTTGTAAGTATTTGAGTAACTAACCAAGGTTTTCTCACTCTTTTCATTTAAAAAAATCATTAACCATACTCTTTTTTAACAGTTTTTAAAAAACCAAAAATGAAAAACTCATCCCTAATTATCTGTGCATCAGTATGCCTTTTTCTCAGTTTTATGTCTTGTAACAATGAACCAAAAGCAGCAACTGAAAATGCAAAAGTCAGCACACCCACGCCTGAAGAAATGGTAAAGCGTGGCAAATACTTGGTAACCATCACAGGCTGCAATGATTGCCATTCACCCAAAAAAATGGGTGCGCAAGGTCCCGAAATTATTCCCAAACTCATGCTATCAGGTTATCCATCTGACCGCCCCATCGTAAAATTTGAAGATAAAATGATAAAAACCGGATTTGCTCAGTTTTATCCTGATTTGACAGCAGCGGCGGGTCCGTGGGGCATCACATTTGCCGGCAACTTAACGCCTGATGAAACCGGCATCGGTACATGGACAGAAGAACAATTCAAAAAAGCTTTGACACAAGGCAAATTAAAAGGTCTTGACGGTAGTCGCACACTTTTACCTCCTATGCCATGGGTTAATTACATTTCAATGGCGGATGAAGATATTAAAGCCATATTTGCCTATTTAAAAAGCATAAAAGCTGTTAAAAACATCGTTCCACAGCCAATTGCGCCCGATAAGATTTAATTGGGATATTGAGATATTGGGATATTGGAATCTAAAAACTTCACCCCCTCAGTATAAAAGGCTTTTTTACTGAGGGGGATGAAACAAAAAAGGCTCAACCACTTTTTACAGCGATTGAGCCCCAATATATTCTCTTACAACTAACTTATGACTTAGAGTATTTTTTGAATTCTATTTTAGAGTGAAAAATGAAGTGTTTTTCTGTCTCAGATTTTAATTTTTTTGAGACATAGCATTCGCTACGTTGAGAAAAATTTAAGAACTGAGACTGGAAAAGACTCAATTTTCGCCTAAAATAGAATTCAAAAAATACTCTTATCTATACTCAAGCAAAAACTTGCCATTGGCATCAAAAAGTAATTTCTTTTTGGTGGAGCCTTTTTCAATTTCTACTTCATAAATCGAGATATTTAAACGGGTTTCTTTCTCAGCACTTTTAATCGTGTAGCCGACATAATTGGCAGCAATATACGTTTTGATAGCCTGTAAAAGAGCTGAAATCTCAATTTTCACTTCTGTAAAACCACCTACAGGTCTGCCATGGCCGCTTCCTGGATGACCACTTACTGCATTGTGTACTGATTGGAATTTACCAGTTTTATCAAATACAAGCACTTTAGTAGTCGTATCCTTTGAAACAACGACGAAATAGCGTGCAGTATCATTGCGCGTGAATTTGAAAACTTTTACCACGTTATAACCCGCATAATTAGTGGTAATATATGTTTTAGAAATAGCAGGTAATGAATCGTAAGTGAATCTGCGAGATTGACCGCAACGGCTACTATCAGGCATGTGGATAGAATCGGGGCGCGGGTCTCCTGCACCTCCGCCCATGAGCTGAACATCACCTGTCATGATTGTTTCAGCGGGAGTTACTGATTCATCAGTATTTTTACAAGCCACAATAAGCAACAAAAGACAGGCCATTGCCAAGAGAAGATTCTTCATTTTTTTTTAATTTTTATACTTTTAAAAAGATAATTGAACGATAATACCTAAGACACGTAGAAACGCGATTCCGTTGCCTATCAATATATTTTTTTATCTTTTTTTTTACATTATTAAAATAAACGCCCATAAAACGGCAAAACCCTTGTAAAACAAACGTTTACAAGGGCTATGTACCATGAAATGATTTTCAACTATTTAGTCAGCCGATAATTGCAAATACTTCAAAAACTCGTTTTTACGCGCTTCGTCTTTAAATTGACCACCGTAAAATGCTGTGACAGTGCTGCTATTCACATCCTGAACACCACGAGAAGATACGCACAAGTGTTTTGCATCTATCACCACCGCAATGTCCTCAGTGCCCAACGCCGTACGCAATTCTTTAGCAATTTGCATCGTCAATCGCTCTTGCACTTGTGGGCGTTTAGCAAAAAACTGAACCAAACGGTTGAGTTTAGAAAGTCCAATCACTTTGCCACTCGACATGTAAGCCACGTGGGCTTTACCAATAATAGGGACAAAGTGGTGCTCGCAGTTTGAGAAAAATGTAATGTCTTTTTCAACAAGCATATCGTTGTACTGATATTTATTGTCAAATAAAGCCACTTTAGGCTTATTAGCGGGATTTAATCCGCTGAATATTTCTTTTACATACATTTTAGCGACCCTGTTGGGTGTGCCTTTCAGACTGTCATCAGTCAAGTCAAGCCCTAAAGTATGCATTATTTCCTTAAAATGATAAGCAATTTTGTGCATTTTTTCGTCATCGCTAAGGCTGAAAGCACCATCGTGCATGGGCGTTTCTACGGAGGTCATGATGTGATCATCACCAATTTCATCATCCGTCAACGTCAAAATATCCTCGTCAATCAGCATAGAATCTAACAAAATTGTGTTTGGTGCCATATAACCTGTTTTTTAAAAATTTAAAGGTGTTATAAAAATTGTAAAAAATTGAACAACTGTACGTATCTGTTATTTCAAATTTATTAATCGCTTATTTAAACAGTCGAATTAGGATTTGGTTCTCAGTTTGTTTAATCTTTTATGAAAAATATTAAACAAAATAAATCTTCATTATTTAGACTCCAAATACTGAGGGGGTAACATATAATAAAATTAACTTTTCACAAATTAAATGATTCACGTATTCAGCACTTGAAGCCGCGCACAAAAATAAGTCGCCCGCCCGCCCACTCTTATTTGCGTAATCTCTTCTTGCCCACAAGGACATCTGCCACTTAAATGTGGTTTGCCCCATCCGCGAGCGTGCAGGATAAAATCATCTGGAAGGAAATCGTAATTGGCTTCGGCATTAATCGTTGTTTGGACAATGTAACGCATGGCGCCGTGAATGCGCTCAATTTCCGCGTCAGAAAGGTCTTTTGCCAATTTTTCGGGATGAACCTTTGCGTGATGTAATACGTCGTCAGCCAACCAATTGCCTATGCCGGCGGCTACGGATTGGTCAAGCAAAACGGCTTTGATGGGCGATTTTTTACGTTTAATATTTTCCCCAAATTGTTCAACTGAAATGAGCATAACATCGGGGGCAACTCCTTTGGCGGCTAAAAAGGCATCGGGATTTTTAACCAAACCAATGCGCTCGAATTTGCGGGGACAAATAAAACCCAAACCATAGCCATTATTGAAATAAAAAACCATGCGGGCGTGTCGAGGCACGCCTTCATCTTGATGAAAATATTGCAAATCGCCCGACATGCCGAAATGCATATACACCCAAAAAGGTGTGTCCGTTTTCACAAAAAGGTGCTTACCTACCCGATAAGAACCCGTAAACTGCGCCCCCCTAAGTATTTGGCGCATTTCATCATAATCATTGAGCAATAATTTACGCGGATCTTCGCAAGTAAATTCAGCGATGGGCTGATTGAGCGATGAGGCTTCAAGATAACGGCGATACGTTTCGACTTCGGGTAGTTCGGGCATATATTTTTTAGGTAATTTCGTAAAATTAGTGGGTCGCTCAGGTGTCAGACGGTTTTAAAGCATCTGACACCTTGAAACTATCAAAAAAGCCATTTTTTAAGATTGGCAACTTTTAAAATGCAATCACAGATAATAAAACCATAAAAAACCATTTTTGTTTGAATGATTTAAAAAGCAAAACCTTTCTTGAACGGAGATTTCAAGATTTGACGCCTGAAACTTGTTTATTGAATTTTATTTTTTTATATTTACATTAATAAAATATTCTCAATTAAACTGTTACAGCCAAAATTTCCTAATCCACTACCCTTCTAAGTCTTTAACGATAATTCTTTCTCCATCATGAAGAAAAGAGAATATGCATAGTTAAAAATAACAAATTCAAATTATAACAATTCTTTTAATTAAAATTAAAGCCTAAATGAAAAAATTCAGCCTCAATTTAATTGCTATTTTTACGATTCTGGTACTTATGAGTGCCTGTAAAAACAAACAACCAACGCAACCTCAACCACATGGCGACCGTCTACCTACACAACCTCTGCAATCCGCCATATTTAATGCCGGGGGTTGTCTTGAGGGCAACGAAATCAGAGCAAACGGTAAAATAATATTAGAGGATGGTAAACCACCAGCCGGCTATGAAATTCATTATTTAAGCAGTTCCAATGCCACACCGATAGTTATAGCTAAAGATTTGGCATTTAATCCTGATGGTAGTTTTAAATTCAATGGAAAATTACCAGAAGGCACACCTCTAAATTTGAACGAAACTGGTGGCAATATTTTCATTGTATTCGGGCGAGGTAGGGCATCTATCTACAGCGGCAACTGTGAAGGTCGAGATAGTATCGAAGATTTTGATCATTCAGTTTTTGGTGAAAATAACGATACGACAGTCCGTAAAGACATAGATATAATATGTGATGAAAAAGGCAACATGAAATGGGGCGACAGCCCGATTAAAGATGTCAATGATTTTAAAAAACAAATGACGGCTGAGTTACAAAGACGTAAAAAACTGGGTATTGAATTCCCCGCATTGTCTTTTTCATATTGTTCGAATATCAATATGGATGAAATGTATAAAATCTTTTACGATATAGGTGAGGAAGTGAAAGGAAAAAAGGTCGAAAAACCAGCCAAACCCAAGGGCAAAACTAAAAACAAGCAGAGCAAATCCAAACAAGCCGCGCCGCTTCAAATCACCCAATACGAAAGCGGCACCCTAAAATTAAAGGGCAAAACGGTAACTTTGAATAATTTACGCAAAGAACTACAAGCCACTTTGCTAACTTATAAAGTAATTCCCAATAAAGTGCCGAGAGTGTCAGTTGGTACGGTCGGAATGGGTATGAGGCAGGAAGTCGAGACGATTATAGATGAATCAATCGCGGGAGCAAAATGGGTGCGTAAAAAGGCTGCTTTAGAAGCACAGAAAACGACAACCTCTAAGCAGGCTGTATCCCAAATTCCAAAATACACCAAAGAAACGGTTCTCTTCGCAAAAGGTAAAAATTCAACTACATTGACTCGCACGATTTCTTCTTTGGGTTCAATAGATTTTAACATCAATGCCAAAAAAGGACAAAAAATGGATTTCACAATCGGCTATGATTTTAAAGATAAGGATGTCGAAGGCTTTTTAACTGAACCGGGATTGCAAGATATTGCTTTGTCAACTGGTCCGAAAAGCAACAACGAGTTTGCGGTAAAAAGAACTGGCAATCACCGTTTAAATGTGAACAATACGACTACAAAAAAAATAACCATTACGCTTTATTTGACGGTCGAATAGTATTGAATCTTCCCAGCTCATAAAATGTAGTGTCAAGTTTTGAATGCCATCAATACTTGACACTTTTTTTATAACAAATCGTTTGAACACTTTGGATAATACCATGACATTTTAGAAGCTGTTTGAGTTATTATTATTCGTATAAATCGGTTCTTTTCAGCCGAGTTAAACTTAAATTTTCTCAACGTATGCCCGTATATGTCTCAAAAATTAAAGTCTAACTCAACTAAAAACAATTCAATTTCTATCAAAAAATAATAACTCAAACAGCTTCTTAGAAATAAGGCATAACTAATTTATCCGCCCCTTTTCGTCTTCAAGTCCCGTATTGCGATTGCGCGCAGATTTCACTTGATTATTGCCAAAATTATAACTGAAATTGAGCCGCAGTTGACGGCTTTCCCAACCGCCTTTGCCTTTAATTTTTAAATCG
>JANPHO010000385.1:0-14834 GCA_031424515.1 Saprospiraceae bacterium | reverse complement strand
GTCGGGTTTGAACGCGGCGAATTTATCCACCACTTCTTTGATTTGCTTTTGACGGGCTGCGTTCTTCATATCCACCGCATCATTTTTATAAACATCGGACGTTGAAGGCTCAAAGTGCATCGTTCCAACCAATACGATTTTGGTTTTTTGCTGGGCCTAGAGTGAAAAAGTCGTTAATAAAGCAAAGCCGATTAATTGGATGATTTTCATTGAAAATAGTTTTAAAAATGTAAAAAACGGTTAGAATACCTACCTGACGAGGGGGTCATTTCAAAACCTTATTAATCTGCAAAAGCAACGTATCCGCTTGTTGAATACTCATTTCGCTGAATTGAATAACTATATTACCAAATAATTTGGCACTATTGAGTTCGGCTTTTACGGAAGGGTTTAAAAAAGTTTCTTTCGTACTTTTTGCTGAATATTCGCTACTTAAAAACGTGGTCATCAACACTTTTTGACGGCTTAAATGTTCTTTTTCAATGTCTTTCAATGATGGAATGACCTGCTCGTAGTATTCCAATATCTTTTTTTTCAAATTCTTATCGTCAATAAACCCTATTTTACCGCTTGACTTGAAGCCTTGATAATTTCCTTCATTTAATTGAGTAGGCGTTAAATCAAATCTTAGATTGACATTCGCTTTCACCTTTTTTAGGCTATCCAACTGTTGGCTTGTTAAGCTCAAAGCATAATCATAGTCCTTAATGTAGGGTTTTATCCTGTCTATGCGTAAGCGAATATAGGCTGTGTCTTGTGTCAAATCCTGTTTTATATCCGCTAAAAACTCCTTGACTTCGGCAAGTTCTTTCCGTTTATCATTCCAATTGGCGAACCATATCGAAACGGTTACGCCAAAGACAATAATTAGTACCTCTCGGAGCATTTTTTGAATTTTACCCCAAAGGCTAATTGGACTATTCTGTTTGTTTTCTGTCATGTTCTTTTTAGTTTTTTATTAAAAATATAATGCCTTTGGCTTCATCAAGTGAGCGCATTTTGTCATGCCTTTGGCTTGATGATGCTTTGCATTCACGCCATCAAGCTTCGCATGACTGCAAGCATGACTGAGGGGTTATTTTCTATTAATTGCGTTTTCTATTAATAATCTGCCGCAAAGCAGGCTCAACCGCCAAAGCGTGACCGTGACCAAATGTTACGATTATACGGTCGTATTTATCAAGGGCATTGTCAATTTTGGTCAAAAGAACGCTGTCTCTCACTATCTTAGAAGTCCGTCCGATGGCACAAAACTTACAGTTGTCATTGACATAATCGAAGGCTTCCATGTCAAAATTATTGATGTCAAAAGGTTGCCCCATGTATTTTTTATACACCTTTTTGAAATGGTCGAGCGTCAATTGTTCTGCACTCATTTTGAAGCCATTTCGAGTAAAATAACCTTTAGTGGTTTTGCTGAAAACGGTGTCCAAAGGCTCTGTTTTGTTTTTATCGAAGTAAAAAGGGACAATTAGCCTTTCAATCATGTAATAGAGATACCATTCTTCTTGCGTGTGGTAGCTGCTCGTGTAGGCAAATTGCAAACTGTCGCTCATGTCACCGTCCATCATTTTTATACTCGCTTTATCCGAACAGTATTTTAGCATACCCGTTTCGCCATTTTTCAAAATACCCGCAATTGGGGTTGCATAATGCTCGGTATCCTCTCCCCCTTCGTTGAACGCAATTTGAGGTCTCATAACCTCAAAATAATGTTCAATTGCCTTGAATTGCGGATGGTTGGTATCCGCTTGATGCTCACAACCAATGAAAACAATCCGCTTTTTACCATTCTGCACATCAATGATATAAGGCGGCTTTATGCTGTCAAATAGCTGCCCCACTTTGACATAATCCACTGTTTCATAATGAGTTATACTTTCAGGCTTGCTTTTTTCTTTACAGGAAAAAAGGAGCAATAAAAAGGTTGTTACGAGGAGTAGTTTGTTCATTATCTTTGATTTTTATTAAAAATACTGAGGGGTCTCTCTAATCAATTGTTTAGAACAGAGCTTACTTTTAAAAACTATTTCTTAATCCGGGCAGCATCTTCCCCAACGCCTGATTTGCGTCCTTGCGATTGAAACTTTGATTTTCCAAAATTATAAGTAATGCGTATTGACCCATTCCGTCCTGGTTGGACATTGGTAAAAGTCAAATCGGTGTTGTCCACCAAGATGGAACCGCGAAAATTGCTCGTCCAAAAAAGATCATTAAAGCCCATTTGCACATTCCACTTGTTGTCCATAAAACTTTTTTGAAGTGCTAAATTGATGGCACCCATCCCTTTTGCCCGATACAGGCTGGACTTATTGGGCACATTGTACCAACCCGACACCTCAAAATTATAGCCTTTCGGCAACGAAAACATATTGGTAAGCCAGATGGAAGCGGTCAAACCACCAATTTTGTTATTGCGGTTGTTGACATCCGCTTGTTCTTCTGCGTAGGCAGAACTGAAATACATTTGATAGTTCCATTTTGGTGCTAATTGGGCAGAATGGCTGATGTCAAAAAAGAAACGTTGCCCTTTGATATTGACCTGCTGCCAAGTGGTCAAGCGCGTCACATCATTGTAAAGTGGCAATTGAGAAACCCTGTTTTGATAATGATTGTAACCACCAATGAGCATCAAGGATTTATACGTCCAAGTGAGTTCGCTTGCCGTGCGGATTTGGGGAAACAAAAATGGGTCTCCCAAAGCAAGTGTATAAGCATCCAAGAAAAAAGGAAACGGATTGAGTTGCCAAACCGTTGGGCGAGAAATTTTGCGATTGCTCGCCCATACCAAATTGCTGCTTTCTCCCAATTTGTATTGAAGCGTCATGGTCGGCAGCCAGTTCCAATAGTTTCTATCCACCAGTGAACTCACCGTTTCGGAACGTCCTTGCGTCACGGTATTTTCAACCCGCACACCTGCTGTGAACCCTAATTTTGTGTATTGGCGGCTCATTTGGATAAAACCCATATTGATATTTTCATCAAAATTGAAGCCATTGCTGCGCTTGGCGTCCACCCTAAAATCAGTAGCCGTAACGGGTGTCGTGGGTGTTGCGTCGTTCCGAATAAGCGTGTCGAAACGAATACTGGCTAAGTTTTGCACATAATTGACCTTAAAACCCGTTTCAAACTGCCATTTTTTATCTAAAATAAGGTCTGAATATGTAACATTAAGGGTTTTAAAATTGGAATTGGCTTGTTGGTCATTGCGTTGGCGCGATATGCCCCGCACCGACTGATTGTTTACCAGATATTGCGAAATCAAATCTTGTGTCCCAGGCTTGCGGTTTTCCGCCGCCGCCGCTTCCACAATCAATTCCCGCGTGTCCGTTTTGTAGCGATAGCCCAAAAGACCCGTAATGGATTTGCCAACCTCGGTCATTTGGTTGGTACTCACCAAAAATGGTTGGACGACGTTACGAATTGTGGATTTATTCTCGGCATAAGTCGAATTTGGAGAATCGTTATAATCGCCCGTCAATTTAAAATCAATGCTGTTGTTTTTATTGATGGTATATTCCACGCTACCCGATACATTGACGCTTTGTGCAGGCGTTTTGAGAAAAGAAGAAGACTCAAAAATATCTTTTATCGCCGTTGCCCCCATCACCCGACGGTCGGTGAGTTCTTGATACCAATTGCTGTTTGAGGCACCGATGTTGAGCATATACGCCATTTTGGGCGTTTTGTACGTAATATTGCCCCCCATTTCGCCATTGGCAAAACGATGTTGCTGATATGACCCATAAACACTGCCTTTTATCCCCAAATTTTGGTCTCTTTTGAGTTTGATATTGATAACCGTTGCAAAAGACGCTTCATATTTGGCGGGCGGATTCGGAATCAATTCAATGCTTTCAATTTGCTCGGGTGTGAGCGCACGGAGGTAGTTTTTTTCCTGTTCGGGCGTCATTCGCAGGTCTCTACCATCAATCAAAATTTTAGGCGACGTACCCCGAAAAGCGATGTTCCCACTGGCATCCACCAAAAGACCGGGCGAACGTTTCATCACATCGAGGGCATTGACGGAGGTTTTAAACATTTTACTGTCCACATTGACAATGATAGTGCCCATGCGTTGTTGAAAAACAGGCTTTGTTCCCCGCACCACAAATTCTGCTAAGGCTTTATCGTCCGTCACGAGCGACAAATCACCCAAATCCAGTTCGTTTTTTGACACGGAAATCATCAAAGGCCCTTTAAAAATCTTACGGTATTCGATGCTTGAAACGGTGATAATATAACTCCCTTCGGGCAAATTATTAATGGTAAAAAGTCCCAATGAGTCCGTAATGGCACCTTGCACGATGGAAGAGTCGGCAGAAGCTAATAAGGCAACACTCGCAAATTCAACGGGTTTTTGAGAAGTGCTATCAACGGCACGTCCTTTTATGATGCCCTTATTTTGCCCGAAAAGAAATACGGAATTTAGAATAAAACCGGTAATTAATGTTTTTTTCATGACATAGTTTTTTTTAATTTTTTTGCTAAAATCATTACTGCTTTGCCTTTACACAGATTAGAGGATAAAAACTGAGGGGTCAACCATTCGGATTCAGTTTTTTACCCCTCGTAAAATACCACAGAAACCCACCAAACAAAATGGCTCTAAAAACCAATTTTGCAGAATCAGGAAATAATTCTGGTTTCCAAATAATGAGTACTCCACCTATGGCAGAGATGCCCATTAAAACCAAAACAAGTCTGTATTCTAATCCTGCATTTTTCATTTTCTCTAATTTAAAATTATTAAAAATACTGAGGGGCCTCCTACTTCTTCACCGCCTTCAAAATCAAACTTTTCACCGCTTTCATTTCCGTATCAATGCCACTAACCACATCTTCAATGAACGGTTTTACAGACACATCGGGCATCAAACCTGCATCGGGGCGATTTTTTGCTACGTTGTAATCCACGCCAACAAGTGGCACATCCACTTCAATTTTTGAATGAGGCAATTCTATGAAAAACAAAGAGCTTGCAGTGATACCTTTTTGATTACCGCCAGTAGTTTGACCTACGAGCATTGCTAATTTATTTTTCTTGATGGTACGGGCAAAAACGTAGGTGGCAGAGCTATTAGTGGGGCTTGTCATCAGATATACGTTGCCGCTGATGTGCTTTTCGTGGGGTGCCAAAGTGAAAGAATTACCTTTCGTTTTTTCACGGTATTGACCACTGGCTAATTGGATAAAATCTTCGGATTTACGGTACATTTTTGAGCCTGCCCAATCCTTGTTTTTTACGTAACCATCCAACGTTGTGTCAATGCTGATATATGACCAACAGACCTGTTCATCTCGCAGCGTAATGGGTTTTTCGAGTAAGTGGCGTATCAGTTTCTGACCCACATCATCGTTGCCACCTTCGGCATTTCTGATGTCAATGATGAGATTTCTACCCCCTTTTTGTGTATATTCTTCTGTGCATTTCAAGAAAAAACCCTCAAAATCGAAATTATCGTTGTTGGTAGAGAAACTGTTGAGGGTCATCAAGGCGGTGTTGGCATCTTGCCAAGTAAAAGCCGTTTTTGGTGGTTTTACTGAGGGGTATAGCTGTTTTAAAATACTGTCTCGCTCCCCGTGTTTCATGGGATTGACGGCAATTGCTGCCGTTTTTTTTGTCTTAAAATTGTATGTTTCTAAGGTAAAATCACCTTTTTTTAACGGAAAAAACTGCGGGTAAAAAATATCAAAATACTCGTATAGTTGCCCCGTTAATTCTAAAAGTTTGCGCCGCTTTCCATCATTTGAGCCATCTGCCCGCACAAGCGGCAACAGCGTTTCAATGATTTTTTTAACAGGCGTTCCATTTATCGTTTTTATTTCAACTCCTTCCACGAGCTTAGGGTCAGCTGATTTTGTTACCAACATACGGTCTTCAATCAAGCGAAAATGCACGGGTAAAGCGTTTTTTCCTTCAAAAAGTTCTTTTTTTAGACGTTCTTCTTGATTAAAAAAATTGGCGTAACTGTGTCCACACTTAAACTTGGCGGTGAGTTTTGCGAAATTAAGGTAGGCTTCTTGCAACGTTTGGTCGTGGTCAAGGGCTTTTTTACAGGCTTCAAAATATCCGTCAATGGTCGCTTTGTCCTCATATTTGTACAGTCCGGGATGCAAGGTCTCGTAAGACTTCCGAACAATGGCAAAATCTACTTGTAAATCTTTGGCATTAATCATGGTTTGAGCCGTAGTAGCGGTTGCTGCCAAACAGAAAAGGATAAGGATAACGCATAGTTTTTTCATAAACTTACTTTTTATACTGAAGTGAAAGAGGTTTTCGGATTAAAGGTTGAATAAAATAGATTCATCAAAGAATTGAAATTTTTGCCCAATAAAAGAGCTCAATTCATTTTTATAGTCATCAATAGAGTCAAAAAAATGGTTAATAGCGTTTTTGAAATCTTTGAAATTGGGGTAAAATCGAGTATTAATGACCGTCTTTTTCATAAATTTCCAAAGCCTTTCAATCAGGTTTAAGTTAGGGGAATAAGGTGGTAGATAGATAAGCTTAATCAAAGATTGTTGAGCAAGCCAGTCTTTCACTAATATACATTTATTAGAACGCCCATTATCTGAAAATACAATGATTTTGGATTTAGTCAATCGGTAATATTTTGAAATTTGTTCAAATAATTTGATAGTTGAAGTACCATTAATAGTCGTGTCTTGTCGAACGATGACTTCTTGAGTGAGTGGATTATATGCGCCATTAATATTAAGTCGTTCTCGTCCTGTATTACTTTGAATCCAACGAGGAGAACCAACAAGTGACCATATTTTTGAAGGCGTTGAATTATGCTGTGGATGTACGGCATCTATAAACATAATAGCTTCATTTTCAAGTAGTTGGTCAATTTGCTGATAATACTTTGAAGCAAAAATAGCTTGTTTAACCGTTTCTGCTTTACCCGGTAGTCTATGTAACTTTTGGTGTGAAATGCCGATACGAATCAGCATTTTTTGAAGACCGCTTAATGTATATTTTACGAATAAATTTGTACCAAT
This sequence comes from Saprospiraceae bacterium, assembly GCA_031424515.1. Classification (GTDB taxonomy): domain Bacteria; phylum Bacteroidota; class Bacteroidia; order Chitinophagales; family Saprospiraceae; genus JAAFJT01. Next base: position 7,826 of record JANPHO010000385.1, on the reverse strand, counting down.
GAAACTCTTAATTTCTTCTTTTGTTGAAACTTTGAAGCTCATACAATATGACCGAATTCTTGACATTTCGATAATGCTTAACTTACCAAAATATGGAACATAATTATCTGACAACCATGATTCGTTATCCGTCCTATTTTGGAATTTATTTTTCCATGTTGTAATCGTATCTTCGTCAAGTAACAATAACTCGGATACTTCTTTTTGACTAAATCCTTTATTTAATAGCAAGATCATCTTTATGCGATCTGCTCGACGCTTATTTTTCTCTTTCTTGTGCAGTTGTTTTAGGGATTCTAAATCGTCTGAACTTATTTTTATCATAATTCCTTTTTTTTAAAGGTATGTCTTTTATCCGAAATCCTTTTTCACTTCAGTATAAATCAATCGCTTCATTACTTTTGATGACACAAAGGTGCCGCCTTGTTTTTAGACCTTCGTCTCAAATGATATTTTGAAGCGTATCAAATTATGTTTTGAAACTTATTGCTTGAAAATACTGAGGGGGGCAATTCCTTTCAATCACTGTATTTCACTGGACTACATTGAGCAAATTTTTCCTTCGCTGAAACGGGAAATTTATGGTCTTTCAGAAAAATAGTGAGTAATCGCTCAAACTCTTTTTCCTTTTCCTCCGTGATTTGGTCTTTTGAAAATTTATAGAGAAAATAATCCACCGTGCCGTCCGAATTGATGTAAATGCGATTGAAACATTTGGTCAATTTCTCCCATTTAAAATTATGGGCTTTCAAAAAAGTGCCCAATTCTTTCAGAAAATCACCATAGGCTTTTTGCAAAATTTGTTGCTCTTCGGGCGTTTTAAAAACCGCTTGACTTGTATCCGAATGCACGGCACTTTTGTACAAGCTGTCCAGAGATTGATAAGATTTTCCTTGTTTTTCGGCTTCTTGAAAACTCATGGCCTTCTGTATTGTACAAGTACCATTATACCCACTTTGCTGAATAATATCCTTATAATTCTTACTTTTTAGCAAAATATCTAAAGCCTCTCGCTTGTTTTTATGCTTATTATAAAAAGCCTCGACGATGCGAAAACCAATAAAATACCCCAAATCGGCGGGTTTACCTTTGGTATCGTTGCCGCCATAAAGCCAGGGCGTATAATCTTGTTTCACGAAATCGGCTTGTATGCCTTGCCACAATTCACATTCATGGGCGTAGCCATATTTATAGACGTGCTCATTTATGCTATTTTTAAAAAGTAAATAAGGGATAAAATCCGCCACACCTTCATCAATAACGCTGCCTTCTAAGCTGGTTTTTAACCCCGCTGTGTCGAGCGTCGAAATTTGCTGCGTGTGTATGGCTTCGTGGGCAATCATGGGGGTCATATCACCCGACCCGTTACTAATCACTTCTTTATACCAGCCTTGCAGTTCCGACCTATCCACGGTGGTATCGCAAGCGGCGATTTCTGTTCCAATGAATATCCAATCGGCATTCGTCGTACCGCCTGTATTCATGCAACCAACGACAAAAGAGACACCCGTTTTTCTGAAATTAGGGATAGAAGTTTGATATTTTTTAAAAACAATTGCCGTTTGAGCCGCCGCATCTTTCAAATGCCGATACATGACAGGGCGCAACGACCGCCAAAATTTAGGATATTGCCGAATGGTTTCAACGTGTTTTAGAGCCGTAATGGGGCGCACAATACGAAACGCTTTTAAGCCTTCCGAAGCTCGACCAAAGTACAAACGGTCAATAATTGACACACTATCGGTGGTGGTTTTGGCTTGTGCTAAACTATCAAAAGCTTCCCAAAAATGGTCAACATCTTTGATAATAATTTGATATGAAGCCTTCGTTTGGGCTTGTACAAATACAATTTTGAAAATAATGGCTAATATTAAAATGGCATTTTTCATGACTTTTGATTGTTTTTATAATATTACTGTACAAATTGGGGCATCGCCCCTAAAGTTCGGTAGCCTTATTCCAAAATCACATATTTGCATCGCGGCATAGCCGCAAAAGAGTCAATTCCTATGCGGCTATGCCACGATAGAAACTGGAATATTTCTGATTATCTACCGAACTTTAGGGGCTATGCCCCAATTTGTACAGTAATATTTGTTTTTATTTAAAATAAGATGCCTTTGGCTTCATCAAGTCACGCAATGCGTGATGGCGCAAAATGCGCTCACTAAAAGCATGACTGAGGGGGGTCTCCAATTACTCAATCGGTGAAAGGCTCTTGCTGCCCCGCATCAAAACAACGTGTTGAAAAAAATCAGTGGTGACTTGTTGTGAATTGTTCGGCAATACTTCATCACCCAAAATATTCACTTTTATGCCCGCCAATCGCTGGCTATTTTTATAGGGTGTATTTTTATTGTCCAGATGAAATAACGTCACTGAATTAGGTATCGTAAGGGCTTTCAAATCCTTGATACCTTTGGTCAACAGCACGGGTCCATCCACGTTAAATTGACTCGTTTTCTTATCTGGAGGCGTAGGCATTCCCTCAAAAGGCGGTAAATACATCTCACTTTCCACGGTCAAACAAGCGATGGTCTGTATTTTTTGAAATTGAGGATAGACCGTTTGGCGTTTCAGTTTGGCGGCAAATGGGTATAAATTGCGCTCACTAATGCCCGATTGCATACCGTGATAATAGCCAAATAAGCCATAAAATTTGGCTTCTTGCAATCCCCTTTTTTCAACAATTGCCTTAAAATTCAAGAACATAGAAGAATCGCGGCTGATTTTAGAAAGGGTATCATCAAAGTTTTGGTCCAAGCCCAATACTTCTATTTTCACACTGTCATTGAGTTGTGCATTGTATTGGTGCAATCGCAACCATTTATCGTACAATTGTTGACTGCTTTGTTGTGGAATACGCAAGCCAATATCCCTAATTATAGACTTTAGCAACACCGTATTGGGCGTTGGATTTCTTAAAAACTCATTCAGTCGCCCTGCCCGAAGGCTATCCATTTCGGCAATGTAAAAATGCAAACCCGTTTTTCGATTAAGATGCGTAAATATTTGGTAATCAATATTTTGTACATCTTCGTAGCCGTGATTTTCGGAGAGAATAAAAACATTATTACTGTAAAACACACTATCGAAACCATTGAAATCCATGTTGTTTTTTTCCAAGACTTCTTTGTTTTGGCTTAAATAATCCATGTGTAGTTTGTCTTCACCATCCAAATAAATAGCATTTTTTACGGTAAAAAATAACAGGCTGCAAAGCGTTATTACTACGAAAGGCAGCACTAAAAATTTGAGTAGAAATTTTACAATTTTCATAAAATAATCTTTTGAATGCGTGAATTTTCTTTTGATAGTATAAAAATGCGCTCAGATAAGTAGTTGGGCTAAAATAAACGCTGCTATCTTTTTAAGTCGGCTCTATAAAATGTGAAAATACTCCGCTATGCTCCGCATTTTTCACATTTTACAGCCCGACGATAGCAGCGATTATTTCTTTACGCCTACATACTGAGGGGGACTCCTCTTTATTTATCCTTCCTAAACATCCGTTGAGGATACAAAACCAACTGAATAAAATTAAACTCCAGTTGATCCAAAGCACTTTTACTGCCGTCACCCATGGTTACATTGAGGTTAGGCTGCCAACGCAAATTGGTTCTCAAAATCCAAGATTGTAATCTATCGGGGCGAATATCCCAACCAAAAGTGATGCCTGGTTTAAAGCCTTTGAACGCATAGTTTTTAGGCGCAACTCCATTATCACTTTCACTGATTGACAGATTTTCATAGCCGATATTAGGTCCAATAAAAGGAATAAATCCGTGATAGTCCCCCAACATTTTATAGGCTTCAAAAGTCACGGCTTCACGGCGCGCATTTTGTTTGTAGCCATAAGCATTGATGTTAGATTTGAAAGTTCGATATGCCAAATTAAAGTGCATATCGGGTTTGTGAAGATAGTACCCCAAGCCATATTCAAGTGATGTGCTATAACTATGTTGCCCCGCAAAACCATATTTAGTTTTCAAATATTCAGAGTTTTTAATTCTAAATGTACTCGTGGGTCCCACCGCTATCGAAAAATTATTGAGTTTACCAGCATCAGCCAATGCTTGCGGTTGTTTTGCGGTTGTGCCATTGCGCCAATTACGCTCTTTTCCGCCTGTTGTTTCTAAGGTATATTTATAGGTGGCACTGAAAATAATTGGCTGCACTTGCGCCACACCCACTTGCGTGCGACTGATAGGGTAATCGAATTTGTTGTTGTAATTATAGACCACACCCAACTCCAACTGATGCCAATTTTTATAAAAATTGATACCCGCCATAAGTGGAAAATAGGTTTTGGTAATGGAAGGTCCATTGTTTTGAGCATAACCAAAAGGGTTCATGGACACACCCACGTAAGGACGCAATTTGTTTTGCTCAATGCGCCACGGAAAATATTTCATTTGCAAATCCACGCCGTATTTCATGCCTGTGCCAAATTGCTTAACTGGAATAGTCAAAGCCATATCGCAATGCCCCCAAAAGTGGGTTGCGCCAATAAAAATAGCGGATATGGAGTTTGCGCCAAATTGATAATCACCAATCTTTCCTGTTTCAGACAAGGCTTGGGTTTTGCCTGCATTGGGTGAAAAATATTGCGTTACGCCCAATTCCATTTGAGCAAAACGGTGGCGGGTATTTCCATTTTCGACAGTGTAAGGTTGGGCGGTCATTTTTAACGATACCAAAACTAAAAGAGCGATTATTACATTTTTCATAAAGCTTAATTTTTTGACTTTCCGAAAGAATTAATTAATGATATTGTAAAAATGCGCTCAAATACTGAGGGGGTAAAAAATAGTGAACTGAACTGTTGAATCAAGGGAGTCAAGTGTCGATTATGGCTTCATTTCAACAAATCCAACGCCTTTTCTAAAATAGCATCTTGCCCATTTTTCTTTTGTTCTTCTGAAATGGTGGTTACAATTTTGGGTTTAAGACCACCACTGCCTTCCACCACCGTTTTATCAGGCAAATAAGCCAGCCCCGAAGGGCATCGTAGAAGCCAACCATTGGGTAATTCACGGGTAGTGAAGCCCACTACGCCATCGCCTGTATTGTTGCCAAGTGTCGTGACATTAGGCAATGTGCGCATCATCATCGTAAAATTAATAGCTGTGCTATATGTGTAGCGACCCGTCAGTAACACGATGGGTTTTGTGATTTGCCACACCCCATTGGGTTTTAGTGTGAAACTGTTAAAATCAGAATAATCGGTTTTGCTGATACCTGTTTTTACGCGTGTATATTTGTACACTTGTTCCGTTGTGGCAAAACGTCCTGCTATTTTTACAGCATAATTTTCATTACCCCCATCATTTCTACGAATATCTATAATGAGGGCTTTTGTGTCTTTTAATTCTTCTAAAATATTATCGAAAAAAGCGTAATCGGCTTGTGAAAATCTATTCTCAAAAGTTTTAATATTGACATACCCTACATTATTACTTGTTTTTTCGTAATAAAATAAGTCTTTATAGCTTTTCGGTTTCTTGCCCAAAACTTTTTCTAAGGCAGTCTCTCCCAAATAATCAGGTATGCCATTCGCCGTGATACGCTCTAAGGAAGGGCTGTAAAATTCATTACCAATTTTAAAATTTAGGTGTAAATCTTCATAAAGGACTATCATATTTTTGAAAATGTCAGTCAATTGACTTTTCGTTGTTTGAGCCGTTACTTTAGGGCGATAAACTTTATACAGCGAATCCCAAGAAATAGGCCGCACATCTTTTCCAGAATAATTTTCATTGATTTGTTTATAAAAACTCTCAAAAGTAGTTTCGGGATTGTTTTCAGGCTCATCTCCCAGAAAGGCTTTTGTACAGCTATTAAAAAATAGAGTGGTAGAGATGACATATAGTATTTTTTTCATGGTATTTTAAAATTGATAGGTTAAAGAAGTTGAGATTTGATTTTGCAAAACACCCATATATTGCCGTTGTTTAAACCGTTGAAAATTGCCCCAATAATCCAACCGCCAACGAAAATGTTTTGATTTTAGGGGCGGTATGTAACCCATTCTCAAAGACATATTGAGGTAATTGGGTAAGGTTTCGAAATACGCTCCAAAACGAACGAGTTCCGAAAAACTCTCCTCGAAAGCGCCTATTTTATTATTATCTTTCGTTCTAAGATTATAGCTCAATGCGGCGATAGATACTTGTGCTTCGATTGTATGTGCGTTAAGCGAATACGTCAAAATACTTGATAAATTCAACCCAGTAAGTATTATACCTTGGTCATTATTACTCCCCACTTGTGGCATTTGCCTAAACGAACCCATGACTTGCACTTCACCGCCCACAAAAAGGTTCATTTTATTAAAAGATTTGACCTTTCTCAAATAGCCATACAAAAGAAAAGCGTCTAAAGCATTCATCCGAAGGTCAAAAGGTGAATGTAATGTCGGTGATTGATACAGTAATTGTACATACTGCTTCGATTTGACACTTTCACGCCGATACGCAAGGGAAAAAGGAATACCCGTTCCCGAAAAAATAAGCGGCGAAATCACCTCTGTTTTTAAAGCCGTGTGGCTCAATCCCAAGCCCAAACTAATGGAGTGAGTAGGTTTCGCAAGCATTTCAGGCGTGGTTTGACCCATAATCTGGATCAAAACCAAAGACCAAAAAAGAATAATGCAAAGTGATTTTTTCATGTTGTTGAAATTTTAAAGTATAAAACTGTCGAACTATAAAAAGGCATTTCAAAAGCTTTCTACCCCCATCCTTTTTTGAATGAGAAGTGTTAAATTTACCTTAAATCTATTTCGTGGTTTTGGTGAAAATACAGAGGATGTCACCTCAATGCGTCAAAAAAGCTTCGGCTATTTTCAAAATCACAGCACCCAAACCCGCTAAAACAAGCACTACCCATTTATTGCCCATTTTAGGAAAAGCGTTGTATTGATTAAAATAAAATTGCAAAATTTCGGAAATGACCTTTCTATTGAGCCAAAAAATAATAAAAACCATAACTTGATAAAGCAACGCAGCATTCAACGCACCTTCATTTACACCAAAAAAAATATCTTGTAAAATGACGTTAAACAAGACACTCGTAATCAATAAGCCACCAAGCAGCCTTGTTTTACGAAAAAGTAAAAGCAATGCTCCTAATATTTCGAACACACCAATAATGATTGGATACACTTTAGAATAACCATAAAATGCCCACATCAATTCCATACCCGTTAAGGCTGAAACTGGCTTTTGCAAAATGCTGGAATTGGAAAACTGCAAGGGTTTGCCGATGCCATAAATGAACATTGAAAAAGCTACGCTTATAACCAAAGCCATTTCAAAAATGTAGAGATAATCTTGTTTTTTCAGTTGCATACCCCTCAGTATTTTTAATTTTGAGAATGAGCAATTCTATTCGATGTATTTTTATTAAACAAACATCCATCAAAATAAGAATTCACCCAATTTTATCCGACCGAAGTCCAGAATTTGGGGTGTGAAAAGCTGAAATACTGAGGGGGGGTATTACATAAGCAATTCCCTTTGTAATGGGAATTGCTTATGTCTAAAATGGCATTTTCTTTATTTTTCTACTGCTTTTTTCAATAAAGCCAAACCCTGCTGATTGGTGTCTTCCATGCCTTTTTTTTCCCCGAAGAGCCACATAAAAAAAGCATCTACTAAAGGCGATTGTACCTTAAAGTCTTGGGTGACTTCTATGCCATTGGCGGTTTCTTTGAACGAATAATCGAAAGTAGGTTTTGCCACAAAAGGCTTTTGAATATCGCAGCGCATACCCACAAAACTAAACGTATCTATTTTCATAATCTCTTGAAAACCAACGTCATCGCC
>JANPHO010000384.1:0-2040 GCA_031424515.1 Saprospiraceae bacterium | reverse complement strand
ACAAGGCAATAACTATCGTCACCAAAGGATATAAATTGGTCAGTACACGAAATGCCGTTTTTACTGAGGGGGTAGTAATTGCTTCGATAAAAATGTGATTTGAGCTAAATGATGGTCATCATGTTCAGCGACAAAAAAGGCTAAATCTATCAAACGCATAGGTGTGCCTAAGCGAGGATGAAGTGCCAATTTTTCTAAATCGCTTTCATGGATATTTTGGAGGGTGGCCATTAGAAATTGGCGCTGCTTTCTAAAAGCTTTGATTAATTGTGAAACGTTCTGTGCATCATGATTGGCTCTATGCGTTTTTTGATTAGTTAAATCTGCAACCAACAAATGGCTCTCGCCCCTCAGTATTTGCTTGACGCGTTCGTGCCAAAGGGGCTCGAGGTCAATTAAATGACCTATTTCCTTCTTGATGCTCCATTTTCTCTCCGTTGAAAGGGTTAAATCAGTATCCATACGCTTCATTTTATAGGTCAGTCGAGCTGTTGTTCCGTCTAATCTTTCTAAAATAGAAGGGAAAATACCATTATCCTCAATGGTAGGAAATTTTCGTTCAAACCAAGGCGTTTTTTTCATTTTCTTTATTTTAGGAAGTTATTTTATCGAAGATTGCCGATAAATACTGAGGGGGTAGGGGCGTGCATAATTTTTAAGTTGTATAAGTTGGAATATGCATTTTAAGTAAAAAATAGGGATAAAATAAGGGAACTTTATCCAAATCCCATGAAGCGATTGAATAAACATTTATTCAATTACTTCATAGATGGTGATGGGCTTGGCTTTATTTTTTACGGATATATCGCCGATGACTTGACAATTGAACGAGTTTTTAACTTTTTCATAAACGGCTTTACTGATGACAATCTGACCCGGTTTAGCGGCGGATTGAAGGCGTTGGGAAGTATTAACCGTATCACCGATGACCGTGAAATCCAACCTTTTTAGGGCGGCAGAGCCAATATTGCCGGAAATCATTTCACCTGAATTGATGCCAATTGCTACCATGGGTTTATAGGTTTCTTTTTCGGTGAGTTCTTCTTTTTGAGCTTCGATGGCGTTGTGAACGGCTAATGATGCTTCAATGGCTCTATCAATATGAAAATCACCTCTGAATACAGCCATAACGGCATCGCCCAGAAATTTATCGACGTAACCACCTTGGGCAATGATTTCTTTCACCATCAAATCAAAGTATTTGTTGATAAGATTGACTACAAAATTGGGGGATTCTTTTTCAGAAATAGCCGTAAACCCGCAAATATCCATAAAAACTACTGTGGCGTCTATGGTTTCATTTTGAAGTAATGACGATTCATATTCAGTACTGGTCATGAATTGGAGTACGCTATCGTCCACGTACATCTTCAAAATATTATTTTCCTTGATGGCTTTTATAGTTTCCCTTATTTGAGCGACATATTTTAAAGTTTTTAGGAGCGTTAATTCCAAATCTTCAAACTGAATCGGTTTGCAAATAAAGTCAAATGCTCCTCGATTCATTGCCACGCGGATATTTTCCATATCGCCATAAGCGGATACAATTACAGCTTTGAGTAATGGATTTTTTTCATTTAACCTCATTAACAGTGTAAGCCCATCCATTATAGGCATATTAATATCACTGAAAACGATTTCGACGTCGGGGTTTTCTTCAAGTTTATCTAAAGCATCTTTTCCATTTTGAGCAAAAATGAATTCATATTCCTGCTCGCGTATTTGACGCCGAAATTTTTGACGGATGAGCTGTTCAAAGTCATTTTCATCATCCACAATCATGATTTTGGCTTTCGTCATATTTGCAAGTTAGTTAGTTTATCTTTTAAGAAGTTAAAATCTAAGGGTTTGTTCAAAAAATCATTTGCCCCCAAACGCATTGCTTGGTCGTAATTTTCTTTATCGCCATAGGCTGTTATCATCATAATAACAGGCGGTGGAGTTGGAGATATATTTCTTATGCGTCTGAGCAATTCCAAGACTCAGCCGTATTCGAGGGGCTCAGAATCGTGGATGGGGCAGAAGTTTGGGAAACGTGTC
>JANPHO010000383.1:0-24771 GCA_031424515.1 Saprospiraceae bacterium | reverse complement strand
TGGGATATGGTATGCCTCTAGGTACTAAATGGCGTTTTAACTACAATAATAACTCAAGTTACAATATAGGCATTAGCCTTGTGAATCAAACTGAAAACATCACGAAACGCCTCACTTCGGCTAATAATATTCGGATGGATTATCGTTTGAGAGATTCATTTGATTTCTCGATAGGCGCTCGGGTTTCATATAATAATACGGCATATTCGCTCCAAAGCTCTCTGAATCGCAAATATTACACGCATGAATATGAAGCCAGTTTTAACCTTACCTTACCGTGGGATTTGCGCTTGTTATCTGATTTTAACTATCAGTTCTATACTGGAATTGACGTGGGAGCCAACCAAAGTATCCCCATTTTGAAAGCGATGCATTCCAAATTGCTTTTTAAAAATAAAAAAGGTGAGTTAAAATTAGCTGTTTTGGACATTTTAAATAAAAATACAGGCTTTACGCGTACATCTGATGCCAACTATGTTCAAGATGAATTGACTAATTCACTTCGCCGTTATGTAATGTTGAGTTTCACTTATGCCATCAACCCTCTAATGGGTAACAGTCGCGGCGGCAGAGGCGGTGGTGGTCCAAGAATGATGATAACGCGTCAAGATTAATTGGGTTTTACAGGTTTTTAAAATAAAATACCCCCTCTGTATCGCCGCTTTTGGCTGAATACTGAGGGGTATTTTATTAAATCTTAAAACTTGTGATAGAATAGTGTCGAAGTGAGTGTAGTCATTCCGACACTATTACATTTTAACTTTGAACAACGATAGTTAATTTTCTTTGAAAATTTTATAAAATTTATCAATATTCGGTAAATCAAAGTGCTCAACAACGAAGTGTTCTAAGTCTTTATTCCGAATAGAATCTATGGAAGAGGTCAGTACCAAACTATTATTTCTAGGGTTCTTTTTTGAATATATGACTTGTAATATTTGCGGATTCCTAAATCTATCAAACCTTGTTCCACTACCACCTAAAACTTGATTGAATTCATATCGTTTGCCATCAACAAAATAAATGTAATCAACTGATTTTTCTCTGTTGTATTTACCCTTTTTCTCAACTTCATAACTTAAAGTCAATGCTTCTGCCACAACCCCAAATTGTTCTAACTCTTGTGCATATACGTCCGCTTTTTCAAATTCTGAATTAACGAATAAACCTATCATAAGCATAAAAACGGCTATGCAAAACAATAAAATTAGTAGATAGTTTTTATTCATTTTTGCTTTTTAGAATTGACCTTATCGAGTATATTTAGGTTCACATACTTATTTTAATTGAAATTAAAATACATCAATTTTACTGAGGGGGTATCTTTTTAAAAGTAAAATTATAGAGTCGGAAATAAAGCTCTTACTTCTTCTACCACTTCTTTAAATTCAGCTCTGCTTTGTACATCATCATGCCAGCAAACGCCTCTTTCAGCAAGGTCAAAAGTATGTTTTATTTTAGAACCTTCAATAATATTGCCCTTTTCATCACGGTCACGACCCATCACCCACAAAGTATCAGCGATAGAAGCCGTAGCATAAATATCATGTGAAACAACTATAATTGTATTGTGCTCATGCTCACAAGCTATCTCCAAAAGCATTTGGCGAACACGTTCTATCATTAAAATATCCAAACCACTAAAAGGCTCGTCCATTAATAAAAAATGCTCACTACATAGCAATTGTTGTGCAATAGCTACACGTTGACGTTGCCCGCCCGATAGTTCCGCAGGGTATTTATTGAAATGCTCAGAGAGGTTAAAACGTTCAAGCATTTTTTGAATTTTAGAGCTCCTTTCCGCAGAAGGGATATCGCCATTTTGAGCCGCAATTTCAAGGTTGCTTTTAACTGTCCTATGGTTAAATAACGGATAACTTTGCTGAACAACACCGACTTGACCCGTAGTGACAGGTTTGAGTGGGTCACCTATCAATACTGTTCCTGAATCTGGCTTTATTAAACCCGCTAATACTTCAAAAAACTTAGTTTTCCCAATCCCAGAGGGGCCTACAAAACCGACAATCTGTCCTTGTTTCATATTCGGACGAACAATGTTTTTAACATCCACATTGACATCCCTCAGTATTGGACGGCCACCCATTGAAAGTGAAACATTTTCCACTTTTAAAATGGTCTCTTTTATATCATATTGAAATTTCATTTTTAAGACTTTAAGGTTTGATTGCCATTAGACAATAGACATCATATTCGTTAATCTCTTTCTAAGGTCAATCGAGCATATGGGCAAAGGATGTTTTTAAAAACGCCAATCAGATAATCCATAAAAATACCCACCAAAAGGATAACTATTTGGATTGCAAAAACTGCATCCAAATGTAAGTGTTTGCTTTGGTTTAAAAGCATAGTACCTATTCCCCCTTCGGAGCGTGAAATACCTTCCACCATCGTCAACATCATCCATGCAATAGCAAAGTTTTGACGGATAATTTCAAATACTTGGTCTATTTTACCCAAAATAACCACTTCCCAAACGGTTTGCCACTCGCTCATCCGTAATGTACGGGCGTGGTCAAATTCAATTCTTGGGATACTTTTTATCATCGAAATTAAGGATGTAACCATGAAAACCGAAATACCAAATACCATCAACCAAACTTTCAAGCTATGACCTCCACTGACCATTAATGTAAAAACAAAACTCAACCCAACGAGTGTCAAAAAACGTCCTTTTGATATTAAAAAAGCGGGTGGGCGGAAGAAAGGTAACACGGTCAAATAAGCTACAATTAAAGATAAAACAATGGCAATGCCCATAGCTTCTAAGCATAAACCTGTACTTGTAGCAAGTTCGCGCAATAAATCGCCTTCTTTAAAAAAGCTGCCTAAAGCATTGAAAACTTCATGTGGCTTCGGTATCAATTCCCCTGTTGAATACCAGACGGCTAATAAAAGCACTATTTGAATAGCTATGACTATTAAAATGACAGGTTTGCTTACGGTTTTATTCGGGCTGAAAATATATTTTAGGTCTTGAAACATGATTTTGTTGTTTGTATGCTGTATTGTTAAATTGTTGTATTGTTTTTGCTATAAATCCAGAAAACAATACAACAATTTAACAATACAACTTCAATTAATTACCCATAATAATCTCTACACGGCGGTTTTTAGCCCGCCCTTCGGCTGTTTCATTAGGAACTAATGGACTTGAAGAACCGTGCGCCTTGATACTGATACGACCATCAGGGAAGTTAGTAGAAGATTTTTTCTCTAACCAATCTTTGATAGCAAATGCTCGACGCTCAGAAAGCTTCATATTTTCATCAAAATTACCTGTATTATCCGTATGACCGTGAACTTCCACTTTCAAATTACTGGCAATAACCAAGTCATTGAACAATTGATTCAAAGCCGACATGGCACTGGGTGTAAATGAGCTTTTACCGTTGTCAAACTCAATTGACCATGATTTTTTACTTACCGTTTGGCGAATATTATCATCGGCGTTGAATTTGGTTTGGTCAGCACTGGCAATATTACTACCTGCCTTTGAGGCTACATTTTTCAAAAACGATGTATTGATAACATCTTCAGCAGCGGGATAAGAAGGTACCAATTTAGGATATAATTTTTTAACAATATCACCGAACGTAGTATAAACGATTTTAACAATATTAGTGCTACCTGTGTTAATTCCAAACATTTCAAGGTTATCCGCTAAATTGTTGACACGTGAGCCACCTAATTCTACTTGTAAGCCTTGTTTATCGGATTCAACCACCCCTGTATAGTATTTTTCCCAATAATCTGCTGATTCTTCTTTATAAACTGCTGCACTGATTTCAGCTGCTTTTTTCAAACAAGGTGAAAAGCTTTTCACTTGGTCGCCGCCCATAGCTATAGCTTCTATCATACTTTCTACAGTTTTTGAGTTGTCATCCATCCATTTTTTAATGCCAATTAAAACGCATGGCATTTGGCTACGATACTCCCTTGTAGAAACAATAGAAACCAGTCCCCCTTTCTTTTGAGCAACCATTACATCGCCCGGTGTCCATGTTGTAACGGCTGTAACCGTTATTTTCTTTTTACTACCCGTGCGCTTACCACCTTTCACTTCATCACGTTCTTCGGTGTAGCCATTAATGTATTTTTCAGAAGCATCCAAATACGTATCAGCTGCTATAAAATTCATGGCATCAGGGTCATACGTTGTTTCATCCGCATTGACAGGGATGCCATTATCAGAACACCATTTTATGACAATATTCCAGTCACCATCTCTTAAAACAGCGGTACAAACACCCCCTTTAGCCAATTGAGGATTTTGTTTCCAAGCAGCAGGCCCCATGAATTTATCTTCACCCAGAGAGCGACCACAGGTATAAACAATTTGTGCACGGTAATCAGCACCCAATTTTTCTAATTGAGGATTCACTCCCGCTAAAAAAGCCGCAGCACCGTCACCCATAATGGTAACGAAGTGCGCGCCATCAGTAGCTTTGGCAGGATTCTCTTTATATTGCTGGGCAAATTTTATCAAATTCGCCTGCATTTGAGATACATCATCTTGACGAGTCAATTTCAAATTCACTTTTTTGGAAGCCATGATAGACCCCTCAGTAGTTTGCGCTCCACCATTGGCATAAATGGCACCCATCTGAGCGTTCCATGCCCACATGAGCCAACGGACTTCAGGAGTAACTACATTGGCAGGTCTGTCGCTTGGTAATGGTAAAGTAGCAACTGAAGTGCTTGCATTTTTGGGCGCATCAGGCAAATCTATTTTATTAATAACTGTGGATTCGGAGGTAGCACGTGAGCCAAACATTCCTTTGCTTTCAAAATATTTATAGCCACCGAATAAGCCCGCTACAATAGCGAGGGTTAGGGTTAATCTCCCAACGGGAGTAAGTCGTGATAACATGATTAAGTTGTTTTTTAATACTGGTTTGGAATATGTTTATATTGATGTTGAAATAGAAGACTTAAAATTTATAAATGACTCTAAGCTAACCCCTAAATGAGGTTAATTTGTTCACAGCAATGTCATTTTGTCGATTAACCAAGTACACAAAGCGACTATGTACATCTTTTGTCTGATGAATAAACATTGATTTTTCGATTAAAACTAAATAAAAAAAATCATTTTTAATCTTTTTTTAAGAAATACGCTTATAAAAAAGCTTTGTTTCGGCTTCGATACTGAGGGAGTGTTTTAGTTTCCCTTTTTTAAAAGTAGAAAATATATCTTTGCAGCTTCAAAAAGGCAGTATTGTCTATCATGTTAATATCTAATTTTATATGATTATTTCTGAAAAATACGAACAGTTAAAAGAGCAATACCAAAAACGCTATCAAGAAACCCAAAAAACGACCAATATTATTGCAGGTTTGAGGTTATTTGTTATCTTTTTACTGATTTATAGTATTTATTATTTTTATAAAACAGAGCAAACGGGCGCACTATTTGGAGTAGGTATTGCACTTTTTACAGTCTTTTTAATGCTTGTTTCGTGCCATTTAAAATATAAAGAAAAAGCCCAACTTTATCAATATTTGACGCTTATCAATAAAAATGAAATAGATTATTTAAAAGGCATTTTAACTCCTTTTAAAGCAGGTGAAGCCTATATTCAAACCAACCATAATTATACTTACGACCTCGATATTTTCGGCAAAAGCTCTATTTTTCAGCATATTAACCGTACCACTACAGCAATTGGCGAAGCGCAATTAGCTAATTGGCTCAATGGTGAAACACCCATTGACATTCTTCCTCAACAAAAAGCAGTTAAAGAATTGGGTTTGAAATTGGATTGGCGGCAGCAATATGCAGCCATTGGGCAGCTTAACATTGATGAAGACTTGGATATTCCGAAGTTCAAAGAATGGCTCAATATGCCTATAATCTTCCAAAAATCCACAATACTGAGGGGTGTATCTTATATTTTACCTGCCATCACAATCGGTATTTTAATTGCCAATTTTGTATCCAATGACCCTGTTTTTTTCAGCCTGTTTAAGCTATTATTTGGTTTAAATCTAGTAGTCGTCGCTTTTCAGCAAAAGTATATCAAAGAAGAACACCGCCTACTGAGCAATACAAGTGGCGTTTTGAAAAAGTACAGTAAACTGCTACAAACCATTGAAAATGAACCTTTTGAGTCCGAATTAATCCGTGCCACGGCTTTAAGCGGCGGCACGGATGTAAGAGCAAGTATCTCAATTCATAAACTCTCAAAAATCCTCAATCAATTCGATACGATCCTCAATCCTTTTGCAGCCATATTGATGAACGGGCTTTTTCAATACCATTTACATGCCCTTTTTACCCTTGAAAAATGGAAAATTGAGAATAAAAAAGCTGTTTTTGAATGGTTTGAGACGATAGGAACTTTTGAAGCTTTATCGAGTATTGCCAATTTCGCTTACAATAATCCTGATTTTATCTTTCCCGAAATCACGACTGAAGCAAAAATGGTTTCAAAAGAAGTCGGACACCCTTTAATTCGACGTGAAAAACGCATTTGCAACGATGTCCGTTTTGATAAAACAAAATTTATCGTCCTCACAGGCTCCAATATGTCAGGTAAAAGTACTTTTTTAAGGACTTTAGGTGTGAATTTGATACTCACTAAAATTGGCTCACCTGTCTGTGCAGAACGGTTTGAATGCTACCCTTTTGATGTGTGCGTGAGTATGCGGATTGATGATTCGTTACAGAACAGCGAATCCCTCTTTTTTGCCGAATTAAAACGATTGAAAAGTATTATTGAAACGCTCGATAAACCGCATAAAACTTTCATCATTTTGGATGAAATACTGAGGGGTACGAACTCCAATGATAAAAGAGCAGGTACACAAGGTTTGATTCATCGCCTTATTGCCAAAAATGCTGTCGGTATCATCGCCACCCACGACCTCGTTATTGGTGATATGAAAGCGGATTATCCCGATTACCTCAGCAATCAATGCTTTGAAGCTACTATTACGGACGATGTTTTACACTTTGATTACAAGCTACGAGAAGGCGTTTGTCAACAAATGAGTGCCGCTTTTTTGATGAAAAAGATGGATATAATTTAGAAAGATGTGCATAAAAAGGCAAATAATTGTAGTTTTCAAAAAAAGAGCATAATTTTGTAAAAAGCAAAAAATGTCACATAACCCACCATTAAGCAATATGCAATTAGAGTTACTTAAACTCTATGCTACCAATATTTCAGATGCTGATTTATTGGAGGTAAAACGTCATTTAGCTCGTTTTTTCATGA
Organism: Saprospiraceae bacterium; assembly: GCA_031424515.1. Taxonomy (GTDB): domain Bacteria; phylum Bacteroidota; class Bacteroidia; order Chitinophagales; family Saprospiraceae; genus JAAFJT01. The sequence continues at coordinate 17,530 of JANPHO010000383.1, read as the reverse complement.
AAAAAGCTGTTGAAGAAGCTGATAAAGTATGGGATGAACGAAAATATACAAATAAAACACCCCTTTAGATTTCAAAATTCTAAAGGGGTGTTTTATCTATCAATTCTACGGTTTAAAAACCTTCGCAGCTTTCACAGCCAGTTTCCAGCCTTTATACAATTTAGCCGAATCAGCTTTTTTCATTTTAGGTTTAAAATCTTGTTCAAGTTGCCAATTGGTTGAAATATCTTTTTCATCTTTCCAAAAACCGACGGCCAAACCTGCCAAATAAGCAGCGCCCAAAGCAGTCGTTTCTTGAATAACGGGACGTTCCACTTTTGTACCTAAAATATCGCTTTGGAATTGCATCATAAAATTATTTTTCACCGCACCACCATCCACGCGCAAGGCTTTGAGTTTGATACCTGAATCTTTTTCCATCACACTCAATACGTCTTTAGTTTGATAGGCGATACTCTCCAAAGTGGCGCGAATCAATTGCGCCTTTCCAGAGCCACGCGACAAGCCGAATATGGATCCACGCACTTCCGAATCCCAGTAAGGCGTACCTAAGCCTACAAATGCAGGCACGACGTACACGCCACCATTATCTGCAATGCTTTTGGCATACCCCTCAGTATCAGCAGCATCTTTCACGAGTTCAACGGCATCACGCAACCATTGCACCGCAGAGCCCGCCACAAAAATAGAGCCTTCGAGCGCATACGTTACTTTTCCGTCAATTCCCCAAGCAATAGTTGTGAGCAATCCATTAGGAGATTGAACGGCTTTTTCGCCTGTATTCATCAACATAAAACAGCCCGTGCCATAGGTATTTTTAGCCATGCCATCCGTGAAACACGCCTGACCGTACAAAGCAGCCTGTTGGTCACCGGCAATACCCGAAACGGGGATGCCTTCCAAGCCTATAATATCCATTTTGGCATGTCCATACACAGCCGAGCTATCCATCACTGTCGGTAGCATTGAAGCCGGAACGGTCAATGCTGCACACAATTCAGCATCCCATTTCAAATCGTGAATATTATACAACATCGTGCGGGAAGCATTAGTATAATCCGTAATATGAGCCTTTTCTTCGGTCAGGTTCCATAGAATCCATGTATCAATCGTGCCAAATAACAAATCTCCTGCGTCTGCTTTAGCTCTTGCGCCTTCCACATTATCAAGAATCCATTTTACTTTAGTACCTGAAAAATAAGCATCAATTAGAAGCCCCGTTTTCGCTCTTACTGAGGGGTCAAGTCCTTTAGATTTCAAATCGTCGCAAATGTCCATTGTCTGGCGGCTTTGCCACACGATGGCGTTGTAGATAGGTTGACCCGTATTTTTATCCCAAACCACAGTCGTTTCACGTTGATTAGTGATGCCAATCGCCGCAATATCCTTCGGGTTGACTTCTCTTAAAACATTGCGCACCACGTTTTGAACGCTTTGCCATATTTCATTCGCATCATGCTCCACCCAACCTGGCTTCGGGAAAAATTGTGTGAATTCCTGTTGTGAAACCGCTATTATATTGCCTTTTTTATCAAAAATAATAGCCCTAGAGCTTGTAGTGCCTTGGTCAATCGAAAGAATGTATTTTTTCATTGTTGTTGTTTGTTATTATAAAATTATATATTTCCAGTAGTTGGCGGTGAAATTGAATTAATTTTAACACCTTGTTGTTCAACATAATCAATAATTCTAAACTCAGAACTCCATTCTAATATTTTATAAATATCATCTGTATTCATAGTTTTAATACGTTTTTTCACTACATTTAAAATACTCATATAAACAGAGTTTTCTTCAAATTTAACACTTTTACTAATCCCATTTTCCAAAGTTCGGATATAATTATCGGCTAATTTATCCTTATATTCTATACAAAATTCACGAGTGAAAGCTATTGGAATAAAAATAAGTAATTGACATGCCAATAGTTCATTATTTACCTTTTTTAAAATCAAATTATATACTAAATCTGTTTCTTCCTCTGATTTCAGCATATCATCAAACATTTCAATGTAAGCATCAATTGAAAAATTGATTAATTCTTCTATTTTATAATCTTTATTCCTTTTTCCGAATAGATTTTTTAACATTAATAAGAAGATTTTGATATTTTTTACTAAGCAGAATTTTTAGCGTAAGTAAATTTTTTTCACTTTTCCATATATAACATATATGGAATCTGTGCGAAAGTTATTTCACAATTCTATCCTACCCCTCAGTATTTTCACCATCATTCAACTCTTTCAAGTATTCACCTTTTTTAATTTTTTTAATAGGTTCAGAATTAGAAAGGCTGACCATTTGATAAATAGCTATTTCATTGAGCCGAATAATTCTATCTGAAGAAGGCATTTGCATTTTTATCATTTCAGCGTTGATTGATTCAAGATTACTCAAAACTATCAGTTGCTCAATGGCTGCAAAATCTCTAATATTCCCTTTTTTATCTATATTTTGCTCTCTCCACTCTTTTGAAGTCATACCAAATAACGCCTTATTTAATATATCTGCCTCGTTAGCATATACAAAACCTTCGTGGTTTTTAGCTATTCGTGGTGGAATTAAATGCTCTTTTACGGCATCTGTGTGTATTTTATAGTTGACTTTAGCCAAAAGGCGGGTGATATTCCATTCTGGATTTATCTTAGCTTGCTCCTCATCTTTGAGCCTTTGATAATCTTTTATGAGGTAGAGCTTAAATTTAGGGCTAATCCACATACCAAACTCAAATGCGATGTCTTTGTGGGCATAAGTGCCGCCATATCTCCCAGTAGTTGATTTTATACAACTGATATTACACTTCTCTATCAGTTCTTTTGCACTCACTTTGAAGCCATTTAAGCCCGAGCGATTTTCAATTATGGCGAATTCGCCATAATTAAAATCAGGGTTATTCATTTCTTCCCATACCTTGATGTATTCCAGCGTATTTCTATTTCTTAACCAATCTGATACATGAAAATCTCCATCTTTATTTTTCAACATATCTGTCAAAGAAATGAAATCCTGCTCATCGTTATTGAGTATCGTTATCTCCGTTCCTTCAACGACTATCTTTTGTTTCAACATATCCGAAAATTATAATTTTTCCTATGCAATATATTTTTTTAAAACCTCCTCATACTCACCTACTTCCATAAATGACCATCCTTTTTCTTTGAAAGCTGCTACTTCTTCCTGCGTTGGGAAGGTAAAATATTGGGCATTTTCATCGGTTTGAGAATGGGTTTCAATTTTTACCCCCCTCAGTATTTTATCAATAGTGGAGGTTAAAATATCCAAACTGGCGGGGTAAAGGTTCATAATATGCCAAAATAAGGATTTTGTTTTGTCAACTTTTAAATTTGAAAAACCGATAACGCCACCCGTGTCAATCGTGGCATCGTCAATATAATGCAAGGTACAACCCAATTCGGAGTCGCCATTCATCAGAGCCCTAAAAGTGGCTAAAACGCCGCGATACTGAGGGAGTAAACCCGAATGCAGATTGATAACTCCCAGCCGAGGTATTTTAATAAAATCATTGCCGAATATTTTACCATAACGAACTGAGAGTATTAAATCGGGCTTTAATGAGCGAATAAAATCTAATGTCGCAGTTAATTTTACTTCATTTAGAGATTGAATAGGGATGTTGTACTTTTTTGAAAGCTCATTAAAAGTCAAATATTGCCCTTTAAATTCTCGGTTTTGATTATCCAATTGAGGGAAAAGGATATCATTGAAAAGAGTTTGCTCAAAAAATTTCAACTCTTTTAATTCCTTTGGAGGGTTGGTGTTTTTACCGCCTACTTTATCAGACACAAAAACATGGCTAACGTGGTCTGAAATACGCGGCAAAAGAATATTGAGGTTAATATTGCTGGCTAAGTCGCGGTTTGTGAAAATGATAATATTCATAAAATCAATTTAAAAATATAAAAACTTATCGGATGCTCTTTGCATCCGATAAGTTGGTTTAATCATAAGAAGAAGCAAATTTAAGATCCTAAGAACGTTTTATAAACAAAAACCCCTAAAATACCCCCTAAAATGGGTGCTATAACTGGAATCCATGCATATCCCCAGTCAGAATCTCCTTTTTTAGGAATCGGTAAAAATGCGTGAGCAATGCGCGGCCCCAAATCGCGAGCGGGATTAATAGCGTAGCCCGTAGTGCCGCCAAGTGCCATACCGATTACGAATATCAACCCCCCAACGGCAAAAGGACCTACGCCTTCCGCAAATTTGTTGGCACCAATAGCCGTCAAACCAAACATCAAAACAAATGTACCAATGAATTCGCTGATGAAATTACTTGGTGTGTGGCGAATAGCGGGGGCTGTAGCAAAACATGCTAATTTTGCACCTGCATCATCTGTTCTTGCCCAATGGGGCAAATAATGTAGGTAAACCAAGCAAGCACCCGTTATAGCTCCCAACATTTGAGCCGCCAAATAGGTCGGAACCAAAGCCCACTCGAAATCACCGTTCACCGCCAAAGCTAAAGTTACCGCAGGGCTCAAGTGCCCGCCGCTGGCATGTGCCGTGAAAACGCCCATTGTTACTGCCAATGCCCATGACGCAGTGATGACAAGCCAACCCGCATTTTCAGCTTTTGAATCTTTTAATAAAACGCCCGCAACTACGCCGTTACCAAGTAAAATTAATAGGGCTGTGCCTAAAAATTCTGCCATAAATTTTTCCATAAGTCTTTTTTAAAGTTTGGTTAGTCAATTCTTGTTTTCTGTTATTGAAACGGGTGTCACACCCAATATTTCCTGTATGAATTTAACGCTTTCAGTCTCTACACTTTTCCAATCGTCGGAAGTCAAATCAGAAGTAATGACGTGCGAATGGGTATTCGGAAAACATATTTCACGCTTCTGATACTGAGGGGTACCCAGCTGTGCATACATTTCTTTCATAGCCGCCACCGATACTGTATTATCCTGTTTTTCTTCATTTTCATAGTAATATCCCATAAAAAATGGACATTTTATTTTATTAAAAGTCTCTGGAATCATCGTATATTTTTGAAAAGTAGCAAACTGTACGATGCCTTCAAAACGCTGATGATTGGTCCAAAAAAACTTTTGTTTGGGGTGTTTAAAGTTCCATTCATTGTGTAATTTACCCGTGACCAAATGGGCAATTTGCAAGCCCCAAGGACCAGCCATAAGCTGAGCATCTTTTCTGAAAAGGCGCACGGCGGGCGAATAAGTAATTAAGCCTTTAATTTCGGGATGGCGAGATGTCAAAAATAAACCCATAGCCCCGCCGCCTGAAGTTCCAATTACAATCACCGAATCACCTAATTGCTGAGCAATATGCAGGGCTTTTTCAGCTGATTGATAATAGTCTTCAGCATTAAAATTAAGCAAGTTAGCATCTCCATCATCCTTTCCATGCTCCGAAAGGCGGGCTAAAAACATATTGCAGCCGAACGTTTTCGCAATATTTTCGTCCACGGGCGAACCTTCTTTATGGCTCGCTCCAAAGCCGTGAAGGTATAAAAAGGCTATTTTAGTTTTATCTTTTTTTAATGAATCCGCCCAAATTATGTGGGCCGCGTTATTGGTTTTTAGATTAGGCACGGCCTCTTCACTTGCTTTTATGGAGGCTTCTAATTCTGTAAGCGATGCCGCAGCGGTTAAGTTGGGTTTATTGAATGGAGGTTTGGGAGGTACAGGCCCTAAAAAATAGACAATTGCCGATAGTACTATCAGGCTTAAAAGGGCAATAGAAGTGATTTTTAGTATTTTAACGAGTCTTTTCATTCTGCTGTTTAGAAATTAAAAGTAGATTTTCAAATTCACCGCTTAAAATACTGCTTTTTAGAATATCTCTCTATTTTTAATCAAATAAAGTTTCTTTATTGCCATTATTGAAATGGGAAAAAACGGTTTCTATTTGCGATTCTAAAATACGGTTGGTAGAAAGAGTGGGCAGTTTATCGGCGTCAAAAAAGCTTGCTTCAAGTATATCGAAGCCAGCGGAAATGTCAGAAGTGTACATTTCACAATGAATAATGAGTTTGTAAATATAATGGGCTTCAGGTGGATGTGGATGGCATTTTTTATCAAAAATCGCTAAAATACTGAGGGGGGTCACATCCAAGCCCGTTTCCTCCTTAACCTCTTTGGCAACGACTTCGGAGGGCGTCAAACCAATATCTGCCCAACCACCTGGCAGCGACCACAAGCCATCTACCTTTTCTTTTACCAATAAGATTTGCTTTTTTTTGTTGAGGACGAATGCCCTAACATCTACCTTGGGAGTTGGGTAATCCGTTTCTGTTTTATAGAAGTTGGACACGGTAGTGACGGGTTCATCAATCATGCGACCCATCAAATCAAGGCTAATATCCCTAATTTCGGTGTACCGCTCGGTATCATAGCCATCTTTGGCGTATAGCAGACCAATATCCGCAATATTTTTGAGTCGCTTGACATAGTTGAGTAATTCGTCTTGGAGCATGGGTTACTCTTTTATCCATTCTTTAAATACTATTGGATTAGAAGACATTTCAGTAGAACAGGCTTCAATCCATATTTTATATTTACCACTTTTTAATTGGCGATGAATCGTTGAAAACCGTTCTGTATAACCCTCTCCTACTATACCCAGATCTAAATCACGGCTTATTTCTTTGTCTTCACTGAGCACCCTCAAACAGACATTCCCTCCTTGTTTCATTGTAAATTTAAGGATTAAAAAATCATTTTCACTCATCTGAAGGTCAAAATTTTCAAGAATGGCTAATTTTTCATCAATCGGCGTCAAAGGCACTTCATTTTCAACCTTTTTAACCTCATTTTCAACTATTTCGGGTACTGGAATGTCCGTTGGCGAAATAGTTGTAACAGGTTCAATATCGACTACTGATACAACATTTTGAATCGTATCCAGTGCAATTTCAGAGACATTTTCAATATTATCTATAACTATTTTAGGGATAACAGCTGTTTTAATGGTTGTAATTAATGAATCTAAAAGAGGTGTAGAAATGGTACTATCAGCATTTTGGATATAATCACCCGTCAAGTCCCAAAGTATCGCTCCTTTTAGCTTTTTTTCAACAATATATTGGGCTTTAAGGGCAATTGAGCGTTCATTATCATAGCTTAAAAACGTATTTAAACTATCTTTCCCTGTCAAATAAGGCACCTTTGCGGCATCATCCCAATGTTCATTAAAGTGCTCTTTTTTATTTAAAATATTATAAAACATGGGCGAACCATCATCTTCTTTAAACAAAATAGTATCCACTTTTCCCGTTAAATCCGATGAAAATGTTGAATTTCCTTCAGTTTTAACAGAACGTCCGTAAAAAGAAAGACCCATATTTATTTTTTCTATGGGTACACCGTATTTTGATGTTAAGAGATTGATGGTACCGTCAATATGGCTTTGTGAACTATCCCCCACGGCAGCAAAAAGGGGCGAATTATGTCCCGCTTGCTTATCCCAAGCGCCATGAAAATCATAAGTCATCATGTTGATTGAAGTCAATAACGGATGGACATCAGCCCATTCTATATTTTGCATGGCAATGTCGAACGCACCAAATGCGGCGGTCAAAAGATACGTTTGTCCCGTTTTAATACTCAACGAATCCAATTGCTCTTTAATACCCCTCAGTAAAAACGTGAAATTTTGCTTATCGTAATACTTCCCGTAACGGTCAGCAACGCCTGGGTATTCCCAATCAATATCAATACCATCCAATTTATATATTTCCAGCAATCGGCGACATTCCAGAGCGAAAGTTGTTCGCTTCAAAGAGTCTTGGGCAATGTCCGAAAACAAATCAGATTTTGACCACCCACCAATCGAAATCAAAACTTTCGTGCCTGCTCGGTGGGCTAAATCCACGAGAGAGGTATTCGGATAATGACTGATTGGTTCGGTTTGGTAATTGATTTTACCCTGTAATAACACTTCATCTGCCCACGAATCCAAACCCGAAATAGTCCCATCTTTATTGGGTTGAAAAAAAGCGTAATTAATAATGGAATATTTAGAATAGAAGATGGTCTCAGGATTGACAAGTTGGTTTCTATCGTACCATTGCCACGACGGATAGTAGCCAATTACCTCACGGGGCAATTGCGCTTTTAAGTTTTTCATTGAAATAAAAAAGCTTAAAAAAAGGGAAATTCTGATGAAATAAGTCATTGTGTTGTGTACAATACTTTTTTAGTTTCTCAATAGTCTGTTTAAAAAAGGAAAATATGGCTTGAAATGGACTCTCTATTTTCACTTTAGGGGTTTTTCAACCACTGATTTAACGCCCTTTTTCAATTTATATGATAAAAATAAGAAAAATTAATAAAAACTTGGTGCATAAATCAGATATTTGCGGCTATATTTGAGAGTTATAGCAAAATAGCTTCCAAAAATATCATTCACTGTTTATTGACGGTATCAAACAAATTAGTAACCTTAAAAATCCCTTTAAAAATTAAAATAACAATTCATTATGCCCGATTCATTTGATTTAGATAGAGAAAAGATTTTCAAAAAATACGAAACCAAGGTTAAAAAATTAGGTTTCAGAATTGATAAACAAGACCGTACACGCCCGTGGGGAGGTTTTTTTGTGATTGATGAAACCCAAGCGCCTCTCTTTATTGAAACCTATTTTCCACACCTTTCGCTTGCGGATTTTGCTGGCTATAACAAACTGAGCCCGAAGATTCTTTTAGTAGCTCCGCACAAGCGCTTATCATGGCAGTATCATTTCCGCCGTGCCGAAATTTGGAAAGTCGTTGGTGGTGTGGCAGGTGTCGTTGTGAGTGATACCGATGAGCAGACAGAGGTACAAAAACTGCCTTTGGGTACAATCATAAACCTTCCAAAAGGACAGCGTCACCGTCTTGTGGGGCTTGATGATTGGGGCATTATAGCCGAAATTTGGCAACATACCGACCCTGAAAATCCCTCCGATGAAGATGACATAGTAAGAGTCCAAGATGATTTTGGACGGTAGATTATCGTTTTTCGTATTTCGGGATGCTTCTATCCGAAACACAAAACACGCACCCCGAAATACGAAAAATTCAATGGCATTTAAAATAATCAAACGGCTCGCGGCAATCCAAGCAGCGCATAAGCGATTTGCAAGCAGTCGAGCCAAATTCCGAAAGTAATTCGGTGTTTTTTGAGCCGCATAACGGGCAGGATACTGAAGGGTATTCCTCAAATAACATTTTATCCATTCTGGCTTGAGCGACCGGCGGCGCAATACCGTAGGTTTTTAACTTTTCTTTCCCTGCATCCGTCATCCAATCAGTAGTCCATGCAGGGCTTAATATCTCCGTAATTTTTATATTTTTAAAACCATTGGCTAACAGTTCAAATTTGATATTTGTAGCAATAACAGACATGGCAGGGCAGCCCGTGTAAGTAGGTGTGATAATGACTTCAATGCCATTTTCACTTGTTAAAACGTCCCGCACAATCCCCAAATCCAAGACTGATAACACGGGTATTTCAGGGTCTGAAACGTTCTCTAATATATTTAAAATATCCTCTTTTACCATGTCGAATTAGGATAAGCCCGTTGTATAAACTGCATTTCAGCCAATAAAAAGCCTAAATGCTCGGTATGATAACCTTTTTTACCTCCACTTTGCATATAATTTGCCACCGGTTTTAATAAAGTAGCTTCATTTAAAACGTCATCAATAGTTTTATTAAAAATAGGTTTTATACTATTTAAATCTACCCCAATTCCATTTTCAACCGCCCAGTTATCTAACTCATCCGTCATAAAAGCCTCTCCAGAATATGTCCAAAGGTCGTTCACTGCTTTTTGAATTCGGCGATGGCTTTCCTCCGTTCCGTCCCCCAAGCGAATAACCCATTCACTGGACCACCGCAAATGATAAGAGACCTCTTTAACCGCCTTTTCAGCTACCCCCCTCAGTATTTCGTTCGAACTATGGCATAATTCCTTATAAAATGGCAATTGAAACGCCGAAAAAAAGAATTGCCTCACGACTGTGTAAGCAAAATCACCATTGGGCTGCTCCACGAGTAGTAGATTTTTAAAATCAAAAACGTCGCGTAAAAATGCCAAATCATCCTCTGTTTTACCCTCATTTTGCACCTCAGCAGCAAGGGCATAAAGGCTGCGAGCCTGCCCAACAAGGTCAAGTGCGATATTGGTCATAGCCATATCTTGCTCCAAAACGGGTCCATGACCACACCATTCCGAAAGGCGATGCCCTAAAATGAGGCTATTATCAGCGATGCGAAGGATATAATTGTATAAATTCATGATTTTATCGAGATAAAAAGAATTCTCTAAAAATTTCAAACTCAGATAATTCCTGTTTCACAAAGCGTTCAAATAAACGCACACCTACTTGATGTTTTAAAGCAGAAATACCCACATCTATTAATCTAAAACCTGTTTGAGTTAAAAAAATATTATCAAAACTCAATCCCGGCATATTAGAAGGGCGTTGTAAATCACGATGTACAAATCCTGCTTTATGCAATTGTGTTAATTCATCTTCAAAAACTTCCATCAACAATTCCCGTCTCTCAAACTCAAATGCCCGAAAATCCATTGGATACAGTCGCTCCATAACCAGCATTTCATCCTCTTCTCCGAATTCATCTAAGCGCATAAAATGAGCTACTAAGCTATTGATAGCATTAGCAAATTTCATTTTTTCTGCTTCCGAGCCAATATCAGAGCGCGTATCGCCGGTAAAAATTTTACCTACTTCTGTATCTGAAAGCGCAATTACAGTATTATTTGCCCCCGAAGACAGTGTGCGTGGATATCTTTTTTTCATCTTTTAAATATGTTTTATCCCTTCTGGCATTTCATAAAAAGTGGGATGGCGATACACTTTGTCCCTTGCTGGCTCAAAAAACGGGTCACTGTCCGCAGGGTCTGAGGCTGTAATATTCGTGGATTCCACAACCCAAATACTAACACCCTCTTGCCGGCGGGTATAGACATCGCGGGCATTTTCAATTGCCATTTCGGCATCAGCAGCGTGAAGCGAACCCACATGCTTGTGGTCAAGCCCTTGGCGCGACCGTATAAAAACTTCCCATAAAGGCATTTCTTTTTCCATTATTTCAGATGTTTTAGTAAAAAATACTGAGGGGTCGGTTTCTGAAACAGTTTCTAAGCAACTTTCACTTGATTCTCTTTCCGCTGTTGCTTTTTCTCTGCATAAGCTACAGCTGCCTCACGCACCCATTGCCCCTCTTCGTGCGCTTTTACGCGTGCCTCCAAACGCTGTTTATTACAGGGTCCGTTGCCCTTTACGACTGCCCAAAAATGCTCCCAATCTAAATCTCCAAAATCATAATGTCCTCGTTCTTCATTCCAAATTAAATCAGGCAATGTCATGTTGAGGAACTTTACTTGCTCGGCAGCTGAATCCACAAAACGTTGGCGCAATGCATCATTGGATTCCCGCTTGATTTTCCATTTAGTGCTCATTTCTGAATTCGTGGACTCAGCATCAGGGGGACCGAACATCATCAATGCAGGTTTCCACCAACGATTGATTGAGTCTTGTGCCATCTTACGCTGTGCTTCCGTTCCTTTTGAAAGCGTTAAAAGTATTTCAAAACCTTGGCGGTGGTGAAAACTTTCTTCTTTACATATCCGCACCATCGCCCGGGCATAAGGTCCATAACTCGCTCTGCAAAGCATTACTTGGTTCATAATCGCAGCCCCATCCACGAGCCAACCAATTGTACCGATATCCGCCCATGACAAGGTCGGATAATTAAAAATAGAGCTATATTTAGCTTTTCCAGCGTGCAATTCATCTATTAATTGGTCACGACTTATGCCCAGCGTTTCAGCCGCTGCATAAAGGTATAGTCCATGTCCTGCTTCATCTTGCACTTTAGCCAAAAGCGTTACTTTTCGACGCAAATTGGGCGCACGAGTAATCCAATTTCCTTCGGGCAACATGCCCACTATCTCGGAATGAGCATGTTGTGAAATTTGACGAATCAAGGTTTTGCGATACCCTTCTGGCATCCAATCCTTTGGTTCTATCTTTATTTCAGCATCTATTTTTGCTTGAAAATGCTCTTCTAAATGAATTATATTTTCCATTTTTATATTTTAATAGCTATTTTACATCAAAATCCACCACCAACCGCTCTGTTTTAGGCACAGCTTGACAGGTGAGAATGAAGCCTTGTTTCACTTCCTCCTTTGTTAAGGCATAATTAGCGGTCATTTCCACTTCGCCTTCCATGAGTTTGGCGCGACAAGTACAACAGACGCCACCTTTGCAAGCAAAGGGCATATCTGCACCCATTAATTGTGCCGCATCGAGAATATTTTGCCCTTTTTCAATCGGCACATCAAATGTCAACCCATCTAATTGGATTGTGGCGGTGCTGCCAACGGCTCCTTTTACTGTTTCAGTGTTTGTATTAGTCTTTTTAGGCGCATTAAAAAGCTCAAAATGAATGTTTTTCTCTGCAATTCCATGCTTTAAAAACAAATCTTTTACAGCCTCTATAATTTCTACGGGACCACAAGCGAAGTATTCATCACCCCTCAGTAATTGGGGTATTTTTTCAATAAAATGAGCAATTTTTGCTTTATTTAAACGCCCATGAAGCAAATCTGATTCATTACGCTCTCGGCTCAACACGTTAAATACCTGAAAACGTCCTAAATATTGGTTTTTTAAAGCCTCTAAATCTTCTTTAAAAATGATGCTCGACACTTGCCTATTGCCATATATCAAAGAACAATTACTGAGGGGCTCAGTTTTTAAAATGGTTTTAATATTGGATATGATTGGAGTAATTCCACTTCCTGCTGCGAAGAAAATATATGTTTTTGCTTGATTTTTATTTAAAACAGTGTAAAAATGACCCATCGGGGGCATTACATCTAAAGTATCGCCTTTTTTTAATTCGGTGTTGGCAAAAGTTGAAAATAAACCGTTTTCAACCTGTTTGATAGCCACCCGTAATTCACTATCACAAGGTGATGAACATATCGAATAGGAGCGGCGTACTTCCTCCCCTTTTATCTCAGTTTTTAAAGTCAAATATTGACCTTGCTGATACACAAAATTAGCTTCATACTGAGGGGGTACATCAAATGCTATGGACACACAATCGGCTGTCTCTCGGCGAATATCTTTTATTTTTACTGTGAAGAATTTCATCTACTTTATTTAAAATCTCAAATCCTTGAATCCGAAAATTACTTTTTAAGTCCATTTAAAAGCATCAAAACAATATCATCTTCTAATACTTGTGGTGAAATATCTCGATTGGGCTTGTACCAAAGCTCTACCCAGCGCACAGCCGATAAAATAGTAAAAAGTGCTACCGATACATTCACTTTTTGAAACTCCTCAGCTGCAATCCCTTTTTCAATAATAGCTGCCATACCCTTTTCATAGCCTTTTCTATCTTCTTTAAAACGGGTCAAAGCGGGATCTTTAAGATGTTTCCAATCATTATTTACGACCGATACCCCCTCCGTATCTTCAATGATGATACGGACATGAAGGCGAATCAATTCACTTATTTTATCAATGGCTGAAATGGGCTTTTTATCTATTTCATCTAAGAACGAAATGTAACGATTAGAGAGGCGAAAGCAGATATCTTCAAGTATTTCATCTTTTGATTTGATGTGGTTGTACAAACTGGCAGCTTCCATGCCTACGTTTTCAGCCAAATCACGCATAGAAGTCGCTTTAAAACCCTTTTGTTTAAAGAGTTTTGATGCTTCTTCTATGATTATGTCCCTACGGTTTTTTTGCACTTTTAATATTTTGCACAAAATTAAGTGTTTTATTAAAAACTAACAAGCGTTAGTTAATTTTTCTTAAATCTAAGATTCGGCTCAGTTTCCCACCTTCGCTTCTTGGTATAGTACCTTCGTGGGTCAAACTCACACGCATAGAAATGCCAATATTATCCTTTATTTTCTTTGAAATATTGTGATGCAGCTCTTTTAAAACAATATGCTGGTGAACCACTTCGTCTGAAATAATATCGATTTCAAGACCCCTCAGTATTTGTGGTTCAACTTCAATTTTAATCTCCACCTCATCCATTTTACCCTCTCGAGTAATTATGACTTGATAATAAGCCGAAGCGTTTTTTATATCTTTTAAAACGTCTTCTACTTGCGTATGAAAAAAATTAACTCCTCTTATAATGAGCATATCATCCGCCCGACCGAGTATTGAGCCCATTTTTACGTGTGTTCGCTTCTCAGAATGCTCATACGAAAGGGTACAAATATCGCCTGTCCAATAACGCAACAGGGGCATACCATCCTTGGTCAATGTGGTGAAAACGAGAACACCTTGCTGGCCGTGTTCTAAAGGCTCACCTGTGTTTTTATCCACTATTTCGGGATAAAAATGGTCTTCCCACACGTAACTGCCCGTACCTTTTTCCTCAAAATCCTCATTTGAAACGCCAGGGCCAATGATTTCAGATAAGCCATAAATATTGACAGCCGACACACCCAACCCATTTTCAACATCTTGTCGAATGGTATCCGTCCACGGTTCAGCACCTAAAATGGCCGTTTTTAAGTTCAAATTACTGAGGGGTATATTGCGGCGGCGAATTTCCTCCGCCAAAGTCTGAGCATAAGATGGTGTGCAACAAATGGCATCCGTTTGAAAATCCTGTATGAGCATCAATTGTCGGTCGGTCATGCCACCCGAAACGGGCACAACGTTCATACCTAATAACTCCGCTCCGCCATGCAAACCCAAGCCGCCTGTAAATAAGCCATAACCATACGCATTCTGCAATTTCCAACCCGGTTGGCAACCCGAAGCCACCAATGAACGCGCCACTACTTCGTTAAAAATACCTAAATCCTGCTTTGTGTAAGCTACCACGGTAGGTTTACCTGTCGTACCACTTGAGCAATGAATGCGATTGATTTGTGATTCTGGAACAGCCAAAAGGCCGAAAGGATAGTTATCGCGCAAGTCCGTTTTTTTAGTAAATGGTAATTTGTAAAGGTCTTTGATACCTTTAATATCGGTTGGTTTTAAACCGTTTTCATCCATTTTACGTCGATAAAAAGGCACTTTTTCATAAACAAGTGCCACTTGTTTGCGAATGTTTTGATTTTGACGTTTACGAAGTTTATCCAAAGGCATTGTCTCGATAACCTCGTTGAAGTAGCGCATCATATTATTATGTTATTACGGCTTTTATTGATTAGGTTTTAAGCACCATGCAGCTTTTTCACTTCATTCATAAAAGCGCTCTCAAAAAGCCGATTATTCATGTTTTCAAGGAGAGAAATTTTAGGGTTATAGTATTTTGAAAACAAGCCTAATTTGAGATTCGCTAAAGCCTGCTCAGCTAAATCAGAGTCTTCATGGATTATGGCAATTACAGAGGCTCTTTCATGCTCATAGGCTTCCCGTTTTTTGTCATTGGCAATTTTCTGAAGCTCCAATTCCTTATTTTCTGCCTCTGCTTTGGTCTTTTTCTTCTGGACTTCCTGTTCTTTTTGGGCTTGCTCAGGGTCTTGAAATTTCTGCCTAACCGCTTCTATGAAATAACCCGCAGGATTGTCAATTTTACTTTTTTCAAGAGCCTTTTCGGTCAATCGAATACCATTTTCTATCTCCCCCTCAGTATAATTTTCCAAAAGCTTCATAAAAACCTTGGGACTTACACCGAATTTGGAAATCACAACGGGCGAAAAACGGAGAAACAATTGATCCTGCACATCAGAACTGACGGCTAAAATCTCATTTTCAGGGCTTATAATTTCATAATCGGCATAAACAGATTTTTCATCAAGCTTTTTAAGCGCCCCTTTTCCAGGTTTATTTTTATGGATATAAAAAATCAACTTGGTTACTGCCCCTCCCCTACCCGATTTCACTTCATCATAAGTGAAGCTAATATCCGTCCATTCCGAAAGGGCTTTTTGGGCATTATCCAATATTTTTGCCTTAAAATGCCCATACTTTTTATACTCAGTCGTGATACCCAGTATCTCTTTAAAATCCTCTAATTCAAAAACACGTTTGCCTATCTTTTCATATTGCTTGAGTAATTCATAAATTCTAACATAATTGGGGCTTCTCAGATTGGAAATATTCTTAAAATCATAGACTAAATATCGTTCTTTCAATTCCAAAAGGTAAGGCTTCATGAGCTTGTGAAAACCAACTTCCACATATGAATTTTCACCGTCTTGCACCGTACTCAAAAGCGACCCCACAATTGGTGTTTGAAATTCCACCATTTCACCGTCTCTATTGAATACTACTTTGATAATTTTTTTCATCAATTTTTCAGCACCTTCCTTAATCAAGCTATACGCCTCTTTATTGGATTGCAATGAAAAATCCTTAATAATATCCTTGGTCAATATCTTATATTCGTAGAAATCTTTATCCTCCTTTCCTATCATGGTCAGCATTTTGGTAAAAACGCGGGTTTCCCAAATATCAAATTTATACCGCGCCTCCACAAGCTCATTGGCTTTTTTAATAGAGACTATTTGATTTTTTTCTTTAAAAACTTTTGCCATAGATGATAGAAATAGAAGTTAGAACATAATCGGGTACCCCCTCAGTATTGGGGCATCAATGAATATAAAATTGTGGTTATTTTAATTATAATGCGAATATACATATCACTGCTTTTAAATCCAAGTGATAAGTATCCCTAAAACAGTGATAAGTTCAAAAAAAATATTCTACTCTCTCAACTTATCACACGTTTAAACCCTAAAAAGGTGATAAGTTCACCCTAATTTGGTGATATGTTGAATAAATCCTCTTTTTTATACTTCAAATTGTACTTATTTAAAAGAATCTAATCTTAAACTGTAATCTTATTGGCTATTTCAACCCAACTTATCACCGATAGATGATTCACACCCTAAAAAGGTGATAAGTTTATGTATAAAACCATAAATAAATTAAAATGTCTTATTTAAAATGTCTTACAAGGTACTTTTTATACTTCATAAATCATTAAAACAGCTAATGAACCCTAAAAAGGTGATAAGTTTGGAAAAAACTTTTGAATTCACAGCAAATTTATTGAGAAATATATCGGAATTCGAGTCTTAAATTTACCGAAAATCTAAATGCGAGCGTAGGTTTACTGTGAAAACATATTAAAAAGCCTCTTTAAACCCTAAAATAGTGATATATTCACTCAAATTGATAAAACTTATCACCTTTTTAGGGTTCGCTTGATGCACAAAGTGGTGATAAGTTCACCCTAAAATAGTGACCTCTAACCCTAAAAAGGTGATAGGAAGACCCTAAAACAGTGATACCAAACCCTAAAAAGGTGATAAATAAATTCATAACTATTTGACAATCAATTATTTATAGAACTGTAAAATGTATTAAACATAAGTAAATAAGATAAAAAAAATACAACATAACTATTTGATGTCTTTTTACTCAAAGTTCAGAGTGTAGGTGTGACTTGAAGCCACACCTACACTATTTCCAAATAAATTTTTAATACCTACAACTAATTAATTTATAAAACCCTTACCATCCCGACTCTCGGG
>JANPHO010000382.1:0-3205 GCA_031424515.1 Saprospiraceae bacterium | reverse complement strand
ATCAACTCTAGCAATTGAAGCATTGATTTCAGATTGAGGAATTTCATAATCCACTAACCCCCCGCTCAAATACGTTTCATAAGCCCCCAAATCAAAATGACCATGTCCACACATATTGAATAAAATAGTGCGGCTGACACCTTCTTCTTTACATTTTTGAGCTTCTTGGAATACCGTTGCCAATGCATGTGTCGCTTCAGGTGCAGGTAAAATACCTTCCACTTTCGCAAATTGAAGTCCTGCTTCAAAACATTCTTTTTGATGGTGTGAACGGGCTTCAATCAATTTATCTTTTAATAATTGGCTCACAATCACGCCCGCACCATGATAACGCAAGCCACCCGCATGGATTGGAGAAGGCACAAAATCATGCCCCAAAGTGTACATCGGTAACAGCGGCGTCATACCCACAGAGTCACCAAAATCGTAGCGGAATTCACCACGAGTTAATTTAGGGCAACTTGCTGGCTCGCTCGCAATGCAACGAATATTTTTACCTTCTTCAAGATTCAAACGAAGAAATGGAAATGACAAACCCGCAAAATTAGACCCGCCACCAAACGGTGCTACCACAATATCTGGCATATCACCCGCTTTTTCCATTTGTTTGAGGGCTTCTTGACCGACGATGGTTTGATGTAGCAAAACGTGATTTAAAACACTGCCCAAGGCATATTTTGTATTTTCATCGCCCGCAGCCATCTCTACAGCTTCAGAAATCGCAATTCCCAAACTGCCCGGCGAATTAGGGTCTTGAGCCAATATTTGACGACCCGCATTGGTCAAATTTGTCGGTGAAGAGAATACCTTTGCACCATAGGTATTCATGATGATTTTGCGATAAGGTTTGCTATCGTAACTCACTTTTACCATATAAACATCACATTCAATGCCGAACATTTGGCAAGCAAAGCTCAAGGCAGTTCCCCATTGACCTGCGCCAGTTTCAGTCGTGATGCGTTTGACGCCTTGCATTTTATTATAGTAAGCCTGTGGAACGGCTGTATTCGGCTTATGAGAGCCTGACGGACTCACGCCTTCGTATTTATAGTAGATTTTAGCGGGCGTATCCAGTAGTTTTTCTAAGCCATACGCTCTATAAAGCGGAGTTGGTCGCCAAATCGAATAAATATCACGCACTTGGTCTGGAATTTCGACATATTTTTCCGTTGTAACCTCTTGTTTTATCAATTCCATTGGGAAAAGGGGCGCCAACATTTCGGGACCAATCGGTTCTTTTGTTCCTGGGTGAAGTGGAGGGAGAGGCTTATTCGGCATGTCCGCAATAATATTGTACCAATGTGTCGGCATTTCCTTTTCAGAAAGGATAATTTTACGTTCCATAAAGTCTAAAGTTTTTAATTTGTTTAAAAATCCAAATAATAAAGTTTATTAGCGATAAAAATAAAAATACTTAATGGGTTTACGTAATTTTTGCATAATCTTATTTTTTAAAAATTGAATATTGCGATTTTTTAAAAACGATAAGACAAATCTTGAAAATATTTTAAAATACAGATGGGAAAAGGATTGATTCTTGGTAAGTTTTTACCCTTGCATAAAGGTCATTTAGCGTTGATTGAATTTGCAAAACAACATTGTGAGCATTTAATTGTCTTACTTTGCGTGAATAGTTCGGAGCCGATTGAGGGGCACATACGATTAAAATGGTTAAAAGAAACCTTTCAAAATGATGCTCAAATTGAGATACAATATGCCGATACCGATTTGCCTGCCACCTCCGAATCTTCTCGGTCAGTTTCGGAAATTTGGTCGGCTTATTTAAAAGAACGCTTTCCTGATATTTCAATCATTTTTACGTCCGAAAAATATGGCGATTATGTGGCTGAATATATGAGCATTCAACATAAAATGTTTGACAATGAGCGCATAGAAATCCCGATTTCAGCAACGTTGATTCGTGAAAAATCTTTAAAATATTGGGATTTTATACCCCCCTCAGTACAGCCGTATTTTGTCAAGAAAATTGCTCTTTACGGGGCTGAATCAACAGGCAAATCAACATTGAGTGAGCAATTAGCAACCTATTTTAAAACAGCTTTTGTACCCGAAATGGCTCGTTTTATAGTGGCTGAAACCGAAAATTGCACCTATAATGATATGTTTAAAATAGCTGAAGCACATGCGCACCAAATCAATAAACAGGTGCAAATAGCCGATAAAATACTGATTTGTGATACAGATTTACTGGTTACAAAAGTATATTCCGATTATCTTTTCAATGAAAAGCCCATTTTTGAAGATTGGATTGAAACAGCAAATAATATGGATTTTTACTTATTTTTACAGCCTGATATTCCTCATTTTCAAGATGGTACTCGATTGGGTGAACAAGGGCGCAGTGATATGCACCCTTATTTTGAAAAGGCATTAAAAGAGTCCAATAAAAAACATGCAATCATCACAGGTAATGGTGAAGAACGGTTTTTAAATTGTATTTATGCAATAAAAAAATATGTTTTAAACGAATAATTTTATTTGGCAATGACTATGAAAATGGTTTAAATTGCAGCTTAATTTAAAACAAAATATTTTAAAATATCATGTATTCAAAAGAAGAACAACGTCGTCTTTATGACCTTTCAAAACAACTTTTAACTCAAAATATGGCGCAAACGCTCCATCAAGCTGAAAGCATGACTGAGGGGGTCAATGCTTTGGAAGCAGCTACTTTGGTAACTGATTTGCAAGCCATTTTACACTATCACGAGTGGCGTTACTATGTGATGGATGACCCTCAAATTGCGGATTTTGAGTACGATACCTTGTATAAAAAATTGGAGCATCTGGAGGATGCATATCCCAACCTGATTACGCCCGACTCGCCAACGAGCCGTGTGGGCAGTGATATTGCCGAAAATGTGAAAACAGTGCCGCATTTGACGCCCATGCTTTCGCTTGACAATACCTATAATGATAACGACCTAAACGACTTTGACGCTCAAATTAAAAAATTGGCAGACTTGCCTGATGACGCCGATATTGAATATTGCGTAGAACCCAAATTCGATGGTGGAACCATAGCTTTGGTATATGAAAATGATGTTTTAGCTCAAGCCTCTACTCGTGGAAATGGCGTAATTGGCGAAGAAATGACGCATAATGCAAAGGTCATGCGCTCAATTCCGCTCCGTGCAGCTTTTTCAAAACACAATATCAGAAAGGTTGAATTACGTGGTGAAGC
>JANPHO010000381.1:0-16308 GCA_031424515.1 Saprospiraceae bacterium | reverse complement strand
CTTTAAAAATTCAACTTTGAAAAGCTTTTAAAATGCAATTTAATTTATATGCTTAAATAATTGTAAATCAATATTTTAAAACAAATTAATTTTTAACTTTATTTTTAAAATATTGATTATCAAAACTTAGCGAATTGCTGATCAACTTATAATCAAATGACAAAAAAGTACGATATTATACTCAATACATTGTTTCGGACGGATAATTCATATTCGTCTGTTTCTTTGAGTTTTGCTAAAGAATTGGCGAAAACACACCGTGTTTTTTACATCAATCATCCCTATTCTATAAAAGATATTTTTGAAGATAGGAGAAAAGAACAGTTGAGAGAGCGGTTTCCGAGCATCGTGAGAGGTAAAATCCACTATGAAACTTTGGAGGAAATACCGCATAATTTCATCGCTGCAACACCTCCTCCTACCCTGCCCATAAATTTTTTACCGCAAAGCCGTTTGTACAATTCATTGCATCGGTACAACAGCAAATTAGTTTTAAAGACGGTTCAAAAAGTCATTGATGATTTCAAACTCAAAGATTTCATTTATTTGACTTGTTTCGACCCGTTCTTCGCGCCCGTTTTACCTAAAGAAATGGGTGCTTTTCTGAATATTTATCAATGCATTGACGATATTTCTACTGAACCTTACGTTGCCAAACATGGCGTTAGGCTTGAAAACGAAGCTGCCATTGATTCAGATATTACGCTGGTGACATCTACTAATTTATGGAAAAAATTTGTAGCCATTCAGCCCGAAACGTACATTTTGCACAACGCGGTGGATATTTCTATTTTCAAAGATTTAGCTTATAAAAACTATGAGCGTCCTGCTGAAATTGCCCATGTGGAAGGTAAAATCATTGGTTTCGTAGGCAATCTCGACCCTGTTCGGACGGATTATAAACTCCTTCGCCGTATTGCAGAAGCCCATCCGCACAAAACATTGATGTTGGTGGGGCCCATCAATTCGCCTGAAGTATATGAGCAAGGATTGGATAAAATGCCGAATGTGATACTGACGGGTGCTAAAAGAATTCAAGATGTTCCTCAATATCTGAAATTTGCGGATGTGGCTATACTGCCTTCGCTCATCAATACGATGTCAAAATCAGTCTATCCTTTGAAAATTAATGAATATTTGGCGGGTGGAAAAGCCGTAATTGCCACCAATTTCAGCGATGATATTCGTAGTTTTGGAGATGTGATTCACATAGCCCGCGACCATTCCGATTTTATTAGGCTAATTGATATCGCCGTCAATGATTATAGTCCCGAAAAAATAAAGCAACGCGTAGCCGTTGCCAACGGAAATACTTGGGGAGATAGAGTACGTGAGTTTTGGGAAATCATTGATAAACACTGTGAAAAGATGGATAAAGAGGTCACCAGCCAAACTTTTCATTAAGTTTTAATAGATATATCGCTTAGTCGACAATTTTTAGGATTAAATATTTGCTTTAAAATGGCATCACTCAAGGAAAAGATAAAATCAAATGCTACATTGAAATCAATAACAATGTGGCTCATGCAATCGCCTAACGATTATCGCCCGCGCTGGTGGATTCGGACATTTGTGAACCCAATAGTTCATAAAAGAAATCGAAAATCAATCATTCGGTGGTCGGCAAGGTTGGATACATTTCCTTATAATCGCTTCGATTTGGGCGCCCGTTCCATTTTAGAATCTCAAACGCTTGTGTCCAACGCTGTGGGTGATGTTATCATTGGCGATAAAGTCTTGGTGGGCATTGGTAGTAAAATAATAGGTCCCGTGACGTTCGGCAACAATATTTTAATCGCGCAAAATGTATTGATGAGCGCCTTAAATCATGATTTTGATGATATCACTACCCCCATCGTTAATCAAGGATTCAGCACAAAACCTATAGTTATCGAAGATGGTGCATGGGTTGGTGGTGGTGCAATCATTACAGCGGGCGTAAAAATCGGTAAAAATGCCGTTGTGGGTGCTGGTTCTGTTGTCACAAAAGATGTTGCTGCTTATACTTTAGTGGTGGGTAATCCCGCCAGAGCAGTAAAGGAATATGATTTTTTTTCTAAAAAATGGGTCAAAATATCGTCCTCTTCTGAAATTTTAGCGTAAAAAAGGGTTAAATACTGAGGGGGGTATATAATCCCATTTCAGATATAGCAATTGTTCACTTTTTACAGAGTCAGACTTTTACTCTTTACGTTAAAAAAAATTGGGTTTCATATTTCAAATTAAACTTTGGAATGGTGGAATCTTCTTTCAGAATTGAAGCATGAATTATATTAATGCGGCATACGGTGGGCTTGAGGATTTGGCAAAGGCATACAAAGATACCTACCAGGATGCATATCCATTCCCAAATATCAATTTTAAGAACTTTTTTAATGAAACCATACTCAATGAGGTCTTAGAGGATTTATATTTTTACGATAAAAAAAAAGTAGTCAGTTTTAATTCATTCAACGAAAAAGGAAATACAGTAACAGGAGAAAATACTTTCGGAGAAAAAACCGTCAATTTTATACATTATCTGAATTCGGAGACATTTTTAAGTTTTTTACAAAGCATCACGGGCATAGATGAAACCTTAATTCCCGACCCTTATTTAGAGGATGCCGGTTTTCACGAAACGCCGAGGGGTGGCTATTTGAAAGTGCATACGGATTATTATAAACACAGTCACACCAAATTAGATAGGAGGATTTGTGTAATCGTTTATTTAAATAAAAATTGGCGAGAAGAATATGGCGGGCATCTGGAATTTTGGAATCAAGATATGACCCAATGTGAAAAAAGAATTTTACCTGAGTTTAATTCATGTACTATTTATGCAACTACCGATTTTTCTTTCCACGGTTCACCCAATCCTTTAAAATGCCCTCCTGACAGGACGAAAAAAGCGTTGGTATTTTATTATTTCACCAATGGGCGCCCTATCAACGAGGTAAACGATGGTTTCAGTGGGATTAAACCCACTTTCAAAGCCCGAAGAGGTATTTTTATCGATATCCATATGAAAGCTTTTTTCTTTTTTAGAGGCTTTTTTAGGGTTGTCGATGCACTTTTACCGCCTGTTATCACGAGTATTTTTAAAAAGATATTTTGATATTAAAATGTTTTTAAGATAATATCCTAATATCAAAATACCTCAATATCAACTTAATTATCCCGATTTATTCATTTTTTATCCTTACAAATATGTTTTATCACAAAAACCCATTCAAATTAACTACAAAAGAGCAGATTATTGAAGTAATTGGTATAATCCTTTTTCTATCTGTTTTCATCGGTTCATTCTTAAAAGTTCTGTTTTTTTAATTCAAAATGAAACAGACCACTAGAAAACCATCAAGCATTTATTAAAAAGTATGTCATTAGGAAGTGTAATATCAGTAAAAGATTCTATCAAAGCCTGGCTCAAGTCTAAGATTTATGTGCAAAAGCTGAATAATCCATTCGGCTATTTGTTGTTGACGACTTTGGGGCTATTGATGGGAAGTTTAATCCCTTTTATTGGTATAAAAGGTGGCGCTTTAATTGTGGGCGCTGTTGTTATGCTACCAATGATAGTGGCTTGTATGTTTTATCATCAATTTGGCATTGCATTCACCCTTTTAGTCGCTTTTTTTATCCAATACATCGGCAAATCTACTGATGCACCCTTAGGAACATCCTTGGATGGGCTTTTACTAATCATGATTGCAGGAATTTTGATTGGTCAAGTGATGAAAAAAGACTGGTCTTTTGCCAAAGACCCAATTAGTACATGGCTCCTCATTTGGATATATTTCAATCTTTTTCAAGTTCTGAACCCTTCGCAAGAGTCCAAAATGGCTTGGCTTTTCACTGTTCGGAGCCTTGCAATCCTTAATTTGCTCTATTTTATCGCTTGTTATGCCTTCAGTTCGCTTGAAAAAATAAAGTGGATGCTTAATTGGGTCGTTGGTTTAGCGACTTTAACGGCTTTATATGGCATAAAACAAGAGTATTTAGGCTTCAGTAATGCTGAAAAAGCGTGGGTTTACGCTGACCCTGAACGATTCCAATTGTTCTTTCAATGGGGGCGTATGCGGATTTTCTCCCTTTTCAATGACGCCATGACCTTTGGGATTATGATGGCATACATGGGTGTTTTTTGCTTGGTTTATGCCACCGCACCCTTGAAAATGAAATGGAAAGTGCTCTTGTTTTTAGCGGCTATGAGTATGTTTATGTCATCTGCGTACTCGGGCACGCGTACTTCTTATGTACTGATACCGATGGGATTTGTCTTTTTTGCCTTGATGACTTTATCCAAAGAAGTAATCATTGCCTCCTTAGTACTCATTGTTTTAGGAACTGGTATGATGCTCAAATCCACTTCAAATGCCGTTGTCTATCGAATACAGTCGGCATTCAAACCCAGCAATGACCCCTCAGTACAAATCAGATATTTCAATCAGCAACGGATTAGACCATACATTTATTCCCACCCCATCGGTATGGGTCCTGGCAGTACGGGCTTATGGGCAAGACGATTCACGCCCGATTCTTTCTTAGCAAGTTTTGCTCATGATAGTTATTATGTGCGTTTGGCGGTGGAGGAAGGCTGGATTGGATTAATTTTGTATATGACTTTTTTCTTTGTGGTACTTCAGCGTGCCCTATATTTTTATTTACGGGTGGGCGACCCCATTATTAAAACGCTCTATCTCAGCATTTTATGTGCTCTTTTCATGCTCGCCGTAGCGAATTATCCTCAAGAAGCAATTGTGCAATTACCGACCAGTCTTGTAGTCTATATATTCATAGCCGCAATTGTACGGCTTAAAGATTTTGATCCACATTATCAGAGTATTTTAAAAACGCTTTAAGACATTTTAAACAACCGTTAAAAACAAAAACCTGCATTTCAATGAAACGCAGGTTTTTATTTTTTTATTAAAAGAGAGATATTGGACACCCCCTCAGTATAAAAGTGCTTTTTTAGTAAAAATCACCTTATTTTAGGGAATAATTGGAGATTTTAGTGGTCAAAGCATCGGTTTCGATGAGACCTACTCCTTTAGCATACCAAAAAAGATAAGTACCAGTTTCTTTTACGCTCGTCCCCGAAATACTATAAATCTTTTGCTCCACTTGCACAACGCCGGCATAGGTTTTACCATTGACTGTCCGCACTATTTCCTTTGCCAATATCTTAAAATCGAACCGCGCCGTGTAAGAAGAGCCGCCTGAATTGATGGGAACGGAGATACTCCAAGTTGAATTAGCGGGTAAATTATCTTTTAAATAAGTGAAATCATTTAACTCGGCTGGCACACCGCTCACATATACAGGTGCAACCCCAGATACTTTATACTCACCTTCTGAAAAATAATAATACGCTGTGTAGCCATCTTTACTGTTCATTACTTTGTTGTACACTTTTCCCGTAATAACGGTATCACTTTGCACTGTATTGGTGTAATTGCCCAAACTGCTGTTGTAACTAAACGACGAACCAATTGAAAAAGGCGCATAATACTTGATTTTTGAGGATAACTCAGGTGCAGGTGACTCATTTCTACCACACGACAATACTCCCAAGCAAAGGAATGAAAACAGATAACTGATCTTAAAATTCGACATTTTAATAACTTTTTGAAGCTTTTTAATAGTATGCATTTTATTTAATTACTATAATACGTCAAATTAGCGACTCTAACCATCATTTATGGTTTTCTTATAAAAGTTTAAACTGAGTTTAGGAAGGGGCATCGCTCATTTTAAAACCCGATTTAAACTTTTTATAAGAAAGCCCTAAACCATCATTTGACATATTTATATAATTCAAGAATGATGCCTATATTTACCTTTTTTAAGGTAGAGAGTGTTAAATTTAGATAGAGTTTAAATAATCAACTAAGTATGAATTATTCCACCTTTATACTTTAACTTTGCGTAGTCAATTTTACTATATAATTTTTATTACTACTCACAAATGATTAAAAATCAATTAATTACGCTGTTATTCGTAACTTTTGCTACCCTTTTGAGCTGCAATAACGATGATAAAATAACTGAAAGTAAATTGCATGAACAGGTGATGGATGTTCACAACGAAATCATGCCAAAGATGGCTGAAATCAATCGCTTAAAAAGGCAATTAATTTCCTATAATAAAACAATATCCGATGATAGCGTTACGCTCAAAGTCTCTGTGCTTGAAGCCATTACTTCGCTTTCAAAATCAGAAGATTTGATGAACGATTGGATGTCAAACTATAAATACCCCAATCAAGAAGCCAAGCACGAGGAACTGGTTCAGTATTTAAAAGCCCAAAAAGATACGATTACGAACGTCAGTAATACTATGTTTATGAGCCTTGCTGTTGCCCAAGGTTTCTTGAAAAATATGCCCGATTCTATCAAAGGTGAATCGCCAAAAACGGATAAAAAATAAAAACTATGAAAACTACATATGCTTATTTTGGTTTACTTTTTTCATTGACCATATTGTACAGTGCATGTGGGTTAGAGGATAAAAATGAGAGAAAATTACCGATTATCGGCGAGCGTTTAGGAATAACTTCAAGCGGTGACACTGAATATGCCCAAGTACCGCTTTTTTCATTCATCAATCAAAACGGTGAAACTGTTACCAATAATGATTTTGATGGTAAAATATACGTGGTTGATTTTTTCTTTACGCATTGCCCGACCATCTGCCCGAAAGTAACAGCCAATATGTTGCGTATTTATGAGCGTTTTAAAGATTCCGCTGAGGTTTCACTGCTCTCCCACTCCATCGATACTAAGCACGATACAGTCGGTAGATTACATGAATACGCTGAAAAACTGGGTGTAAAAGCCCCAAAATGGCATTTTATCACGGGCAATCAAGACTCTATCTACGGTATTGCAGATAAATATTATTTGGTTATCCCCTCAGTAGATAACACAATTGAAGGCGGTTTTAACCATGATGGCAGGCTTGTTTTAGTGGATAAAAAGAAGCGGGTTCGCGCCTTTTGCGATGGCACGAACGCCGAGGCAGTGGATAGATTTATGAAAGATATTGAAATACTTTTGAAGGAAAAGTAGGGTATTTTTATCTATTAAAAAAGGCTTATCGAGCGTATTATTGCTTGGTAAGCCTTTTTAAATTCGATATTAAAAATGAATTATTTTACTTTAATTTCATAGATATTCTTAAATGAAACGTACTCTTTCATTTGAGGAACATAACGTTCATTTTCATAATATCCTATTTCAACTTTTTTACCTTTTAACATCTGAGGATTGCTGATATAATCAGACTCTCCTCTAAAATGATTTATCCACAAAAGTCTATATTCTTTTTGAGAATCGTCAATCAAAACAATAGTAACAAAATCCGACTCTTTTATTTCTTTAATAGTTCCAGAGATACTCCCAGTCCCCCCAGTTGGAGGAGGTGGAGGCATGTTTCCATTTTCTTTTGAGACATCTGTAGCCTTTTCCTCTTTCTGCCTATCCATTTCAAGCTTTGAAATCACCATGAGAACCTTTGGACATTTTGAAGCCATGCGCAATCCTATTTTTTCGCCCAGACTTCCCATACTTTCACCGTCCGTTAGGTTTATTTTCTTCCGTTCTTTTTCGGGCAGCACTTCTAAAGCCGATATGATGCACAAGCCCAACTCCATTTGATATGCATCTGAGGTAATTTTACTGAAATCCTTTTTTTCGGCGCAATTGCATGTTGCTACTGTCATTTTATCCAGTTGCTCTTCTGTCTGTGCATTAAGCATATTGGCAGAGAGAACTGTGAGCACAAAAAATAATTTTTTAAACATCGAATAAGTTTTAAAAGTTAAAAAATAATGGAATAACGGTTTTTTAAAAAAAATACACTTTTCATATCTCAAAATTCAGTCCCATTTTCAAAATCACTTTTCTTGAAAATAGACACTCAACGCATCTACCAAATACTGAGGGGTGGGTACTGATTTATTGGTTGCCATTTCTACGAAGCAGAGTTTCACACTTCCTCCATTGACCAGCTTCTTTTTTTCATTAAAAATTTCCATATAAAACGTAATGGTATCCGTAGGCAAATGCCGAAGAGTTGTCCGCACAGTCACTAATTCATCATACAGAGCAGGACGAACATACCGCATCTGGAGCGACATAACGGGCATCATTATTCCGTATTTTACCTCCATTTCTCGATACGACAAACCCAACGACCGAATCGCTTCCGCCCTTCCCACTTCATAATATTGGGCATAATTGCCGTAATATAAATAGCCCATTTGGTCGGTTTCACCATATCTGACGCGTATTTGAGTCTCGTGAATAAACATAATTGTGGCTTTTAGATTTAAAAAAGCAAATTTAGAATATGAGTTCTAAAAAAGTGCTTAAATTCGGTTTTAATACCAAACTATATGAAAAAACTAATTAAAACATATCCACATATTTTACATAAATCACCTTCATTGCCAATAGAAAAAATCAGTGAA
The DNA here is from genome assembly GCA_031424515.1 of Saprospiraceae bacterium. Taxonomy (GTDB): domain Bacteria; phylum Bacteroidota; class Bacteroidia; order Chitinophagales; family Saprospiraceae; genus JAAFJT01. The sequence goes on along the minus strand of JANPHO010000381.1, from coordinate 7,849 downwards.
AATGCCCTGAATTTCTTTGAAAAAATGGATAATCGTAGAACTATCAGAGATTTTTCGGACAAACCTATTCCTAAAGAAGTAATTGAAAAGCTCATTCTCACGGCATCCACCGCACCATCAGGAGCTCACAAACAGCCGTGGACTTTCTGCGCCGTGCAAGACCCCTCAGTAAAAAAGGCAATCAGAGAAGCCGCCGAAAAAGAAGAATTTGAAAGCTATAACGGCAGAATGACTGAGCAGTGGCTCAAAGACCTCGCACCCCTTGGTACGGATTGGGAAAAGCCTTTTCTTGAAACTGCTCCGTGGCTCATCATCATTTTCGCTCAATCAACGGGTGCGCATAAAGAAAAACATTATTACGTTCAAGAGTCGGTCGGTATCGCTTGTGGTTTTTTAATAGCAGCCATCCACGAAGCGGGTTTGGTCACTTTGACTCACACCCCAAGCCCCATGAATTTCTTAAAATCCATCTTAAAACGCCCCGATAATGAGCGACCGTTTTTGCTTTTGCCTGTCGGATATGCCGCGGATGAGGTGTATGTGCCAGATATTCAGCGGAAAGGATTGGAGGATGTGGCGATATTTTATTAAAGAATTTGATTTTCTGTCTAAATAAACTTAAGAATAATCTACTACTTTCGAATACCATTCAATACTTAGTTTATAAATCATACATTCAGAATTATTTTAAGTAAAAAAAACTAAAACAGCTAATAATTTTATTTTCAAACAACTTAACCAATTATTATTTTAAAAAACTAAAACAGTTAGGCTTATTTATACTTTGAAAATCGTAATTTGCATAAAATTCTATTCCGCATTTGAAAAATATTTCGGAACTTTGTAGCCCTACCAATCACATAAAGCCAATTTTTAAATAATGATACATTCAAAACTCAAGTTTTGAGGTTCAATTTGATGTTTTTTCCTATTTTTTAAATAGAGTTAAAATGAAGAATTGTCCTTAAAATTGCGATTTTTTGTCGAAATAAGTTAAAAAAATGAATAAAAACACCTCTCAGTCGGCTTTTAAAAGCATCTATACTGAGGGGGTATTGATAGAACTAATTTAATTATCAAACACAGTGATGATAGACCAATTAAATGTAACTGAAGAGCAAAAAGGTAAAGGCTTGTACGTTCCTGAGCTTGAAAAAGCCTCTTGTGGAACAGGCTTTATTGCTAACCTTGACGGTATCCAAACCCATCAGATTGTAGAAGATGCCCTCAAAATGCTCACCAATATGGAGCATCGTGGGGCATGTGGATGTGAACCCAATACAGGTGATGGTGCCGGTATCATGATTCAAACGCCGCATGATTTTTTCGTTAAAAAAGCCCGTGAAAACGGCTTTGAATTGCCTAATTTCGGCGAATATGGAGTAGGAGTCGTCTTTTTCCCTCAAGATAGAATTTTGAGAAATCAATGCCGTGCTCTACTGAATGACTATATAGACGAGATGGAATTCGACCTTTTGGGCTATAGAATGGTGCCTACTGACGACGAAGAACTCGGCGCTACGGCGGTTTCTGTTGAGCCTCGTATGGAGCACGTTTTCGTAAAACCTCGCCAAAAACCTGACGACCGCTACTGGCTGGAGCGTCGTTTGTACGTTTTAAGAAAATATTCAACTCATAAAATTCATCAGACGATTCCGAATACATCGGATAGTTTTTATATGCCTTCTTTTTCGTATAAAACGGTCGTGTATAAAGGTCAGTTGACGACACATCAAGTACGTCCTTTTTATCCCGATTTGCATGATTCTGATTTAAAATCTGCGATTGCACTCGTGCATAGCCGTTTTTCAACGAATACAGTTCCAAAGTGGAAATTGGCTCAGCCTTTCCGTTATATTGCCCATAATGGCGAAATAAATACCATCACAGGCAATATTAACTGGTGGAAATCCAAGGAAATGACCATGGAATCCTCTATTTTCACTAAGGATGAATTAGAGAAATTATTCCCCGTATGCGGTCAAGCCCTTTCGGATTCAGCTAATTTCGATAATGTTTTGGAGTTTTTGGTCATGAATGGTCGTTCATTGCCCCATGCTTTGATGATGATGATTCCAGAAGCATGGCAACACGATAACCAAATGGCTGAATATAAAAAAGCCTTTTATGAATACCATGAAACGATGATGGAGCCGTGGGATGGTCCCGCTGCGATATGTTTCACTGATGGCATCGTAGTAGGTGCTACTTTGGATAGAAATGGCTTGCGCCCATTGCGTTACTGTTTGACGGACGATAATATCTTAATTGCAGCTTCAGAAGCGGGTGCTTTAGAAATTCCGCAGGAAAAAATAGTTTTAAAAGGTCGCCTACAGCCTGGTAAAATGTTGATTGCTGATTTGGACCAGCACCGCATTGTGGAAGATGAAGAAGTAAAAAGTGTCATTTGTAATAATAGACATTATCAAGATTGGGTGGCTGATAATCGAGTGACGCTCAAAAATCTAAAAAATACTGAGGGGGTCGTTTCAGAAACCGAACAATTGGAGCATGACCAAAAGTTTTTAACTGAAAAGCAACAGTTATTCGGCTTTACAAAAGAGGACATCAAAATGCTCATTAATCCAATGGCTAAATCGGGAGAGGAAGCAATGGGTTCGATGGGTGCCGATACGCCTTTGGCAGTTTTATCGCAACGTCCACAAAATTTGAGCAATTATTTCAAGCAATTATTTGCTCAAGTGACCAATCCGCCGATTGACCCGATACGTGAAAGGTCGGTGATGTCGCTTTTGGTAAAATTTCCAGAAGGTGGAGATAATATCCTCATTCCGTCAGAAGATTCTGCTCGATTCATAGCTCTTGACCAGCCCGTTTTAAAAAATTCGGAGCTTTCAAAATTAAAAAATCTGAATCATAAGCATTTCAAAAGTGAAACTATTGATATCACTTTTGCCGCTGAGGATGAAAAAGGCAAGTTAAAAGCAGCAGTGGATAGAATATGTGCCGATGCGGAAAGTGCGGTTAGAAATGGTGCCAATATTTTGATATTGAGCGACCGTGAAACGGATATGTTAAATGCCCCAATTCCATCTTTAATGGCTTCAGGTGCGATTCATCACCATTTGATTCGGGCAGGTTTGCGCTCAAAATGTAGCTTAGTTGTCGAAGCAGGGGATATTTGGGAAGTGCATCATTTTGCTTGTTTGATTGGTTATGGAATTCAAGCCATCAATCCATACATGGCTTTTTCAACTGCCAAAAATATCATCGAAACGGAAGGTGGCGAGCATAACGGACATTCAGTGGAATACGCCATTGAAAAATACATCAAATCAGTGGGCAAAGGCTTATTGAAAGTAATGTCAAAAATTGGTATTTCAACGCTACAATCCTATGCAGGTGCTCAGATTTTTGAAATATTAGGTCTTGATTCTGAAGTCGTTTCTAAATGTTTCACAAAATCCGTTTCACGCATTGAAGGTGTTGGTTTTGATGGCGTTGCCGAAGAAGTACTCGCAAAACACCATTTAGCGTACATCGATACACCATTGGGTTTGACGCGTCAACTCGAAGAAGGTGGTATTTATCAATGGAAACGCCGAGGTGAAGCCCATACTTTGAATCCGCAATCCATCCATTATTTGCAGCTCTCAACGCGCACGAACGATTACGCCGCGTTTAAAAAATACACCGAAGTCATCAATAAACAGGATGAACAAGCTCTTACACTGAGGGGCCTATTGACTTTCAGAAAAGGCACGCCCATCCCGATAGAAGAAGTAGAACCGATTGAAAATATTTTCAAACGCTTTGCCACGGGTGCCATGTCGTTTGGTTCTATTTCACACGAAGCGCACTCGACACTCGCGATTGCGATGAATAAAATAGGTGGTCGCTCCAACTCAGGTGAAGGTGGAGAAGATGAAATTCGTTATGAAAAGAAAGCCAACGGTGATTGGGAACGCTCAGCAATTAAGCAAGTGGCGTCAGGACGTTTTGGGGTGACAAGTTATTACTTGAGCCAAGCCGACGAGTTACAAATCAAGATGGCTCAAGGTGCTAAACCGGGTGAGGGCGGTCAATTACCGGGGCATAAAGTGGATGATTGGATAGGTCGTGTGCGCCACAGTACGCCGGGCGTGGGTCTTATTTCACCACCACCCCACCACGATATTTATTCTATTGAGGATTTGGCACAATTGATATATGATTTAAAAAATAGCAATCCGAAAGCAGATATTAACGTGAAACTTGTTTCAAAAGCGGGTGTCGGTATCATTGCATCAGGTGTTGCGAAGGCAAAAGCCGATAAAATATTGATTGCGGGTTATGACGGTGGCACGGGCGCCTCCCCCCTCAGTAGTATTCGCCATGCGGGTCTGCCGTGGGAGTTAGGTTTAGCTGAAACGCACCAAACGCTCGTCAGAAATAAACTGCGTGACCGTGTAGTGGTTCAAACCGATGGTCAGTTGCGTACAGGTCGTGATTTGGCGATTGCCACCATGCTCGGTGCTGAAGAATGGGGTGTTGCTACGGCTGCCCTCATCGTTGAAGGCTGTATTATGATGCGTAAATGTCATGTCAATACTTGCCCTGTCGGTATCGCTACTCAAGACCCTGAATTGCGTAGTCGCTTCACAGGCGACCCTCAGCACGTTATCAATTTCTTTACTTTCCTCGCTCAAGATTTACGTGAAATCATGGCAGAACTCGGTTTCCGCACCATCAACGAAATGGTGGGTAAAGTGGAGATGTTAAAAACTAAAAAAGAAGTAAAACATTGGAAATATAAATCAGTCGATTTAACACCTATTTTATACAAAGAGCCGGCTGATGAAAGCGTGGGACAATTTAAAGCCGTCACGCAAGACCACGGCTTAGAAGATATTTTAGATAGAAAATTGATTAAAAAAGCTGAAAATACGCTTGAAACAGGCAAGCAGTATTCATCTATTTTAAGTATCAAAAATACGGATAGAGCGGTTGGTACCATGTTGAGTTACGAAATTTCCAAAAAATATAAAGGCGTTGGGCTTCCAGAAGACACGCTTTCATATCGTTTCAAAGGTTCAGCGGGGCAGTCATTTGGCGCATTTTTAACCAAAGGCGTGACGTTTGTACTGAGGGGTGAGTCCAATGACTATTTCGGAAAAGGGCTTTCGGGCGGTAAAATCGCCGTTTCACCCGATGAAAAAGCGATTTTCAACCCATCTGAAAATATCATTATCGGTAACGTGGCACTTTATGGTGCGACCTCGGGCGAAGCATATATTATGGGCATGGCAGGCGAGCGTTTTGCGGTGCGTAATTCAGGTGCGCACGCAGTAGTAGAAGGCGTGGGTGACCATGGTTGCGAGTATATGACTGGTGGTATTGTGGTAGTTTTAGGCGATACAGGTAAAAACTTTGCGGCGGGTATGTCGGGTGGTATTGCTTATGTATTTGACCCGAACAATAAGTTGCCAGCTAATTTTAATAATGATATGGCAGATATGGATGTCGTGACTGACGAAGATTTCGACACCATGCGCCGCATGATTCGCGAGCATTTCCGCTTGACGGGCAGTAATAAGGCGCACGATATTTTACAAGATTGGGCTACCAATAAAGCGCATTTTGTAAAAGTGTATCCACGAGATTATAAAGCTGTTCTTGAAAAACGCAAACAAGCGGCTGTATTAGCGCATTAATTAAAATATTCTATCAATATTTTTTCCAAAAGCATCTCCTACTGAGGGGGTGCTTTTTTTATTTTTACTTGAGCATTTAAGATTAAAAATATGAGATATTTCGATTATAATTGCAACGTGAAAATATATCTTCAATAACCCATCAATCCACTTTTACAATGAAAAAAAATGCGTATTTAATCGGCTTTTTAGCAATAATAACCCTATTTAGCTGCAAAAGCACTAAAGATGTTCTAAACTTATATCCAAGAGATATTTCAAAAACTACTACTTTTGATGTAACCACTTGGAAAAAGAAAAAGGATAAGCCACTGATAAAATCCAGACGAATGTTGGCAGAATGGGAAAAAGCTCAAGGAGTTTTAGTGGCATATCCATTTGATTTGCCCATTAATTTACTCCAAGAAATTTCTACCAATCATAAAATCGTTGTACTATTGAGCAGTAAAAAACAAAAGCTACCCGCCTTAGAAGCAATAAAAACGTATAATATAAATCAAAAAAACGTCGAATTTATAGTCCATAAAAAGCTCATTTGTGCACTTCAAAATATAGGAAAATACAATATAGTTGACAGTGCGGGTCGTAAATCACTTAATGCAAAATTTTTCAATCGGGTAGGAAAGAAGAATACAGTTAGCCGTTTTAAAATTAAAAATGACAATAAAACCCCTGAAATAAATTCAAAAGCAATCATGGATGCTGAATCCATTCTGACGGATGGTGCAGGTGTTATGTATGCCGATTTAAATCTTTTCAAAGCCAATAAAGAGAGTAAAAAAAATGACTTGCTGAGGAAAACAATATCGAGAGAATTGGGGATAAAAGAATTGATTTATGTTCCATTAATTGATGATAGCATAAAACTCACAAGTATCGTTAGACTTATTGATAAAAATACTGTGTTAATGAAAGAGTCTGACATCAAGAATGGGCTATATCTGCAATTAAGCCTTTTAGAGAAAGGAGGGTTTTATAAATTCTATACCAATGATGGCACAAAAACAAAAATAGTACGCATAAAAGAATCCATTATAAATGGGCAAGAAACCTCCTATTTAAGCTCGTTAATATTTAATGATAAAATATTTGTACCACTTTATGGAATAGATGCCGATGAATATGCATTAAAACGCTGGAAAGAGCTTATGCCGAAATATACAATCATTGGTTGCAAATTAGATGCAGAGCAACGACCTTGGAAAAATGGCGATTCCTTATTTAATCGGGTTAAAATAATATTTGAGAATTTTAAACCAAATTTTTAATCTCCGCAAAAGCATCTCCTACTGAGGGGGTGCTTTTTTTTATGCAAAAAACTATTGTAAAAAGGTAAACTAAAGTCCCTAATGCTGAAATAAACTTTAAAAATAGGTTTTATCATCTTTTCATTTATCCCAAGAGTACATCAAAAACTCCTCATTATTCCCCGTTCGCAGAATAGCTGATTATACTCTCAATACATCAAAAAGTCTCTCAATTTGTAGATTAAACTCCCCGTTGTGAGAAAATCAAGCATGAAAACAGCTTTTTTTAGCTGGCACTGCTTTTTTAACTAAAGATATATATAAAGTGTTTTAAATGTTATGATTAAGATTTATCCCTCAAAGTTTACCGTGTTCTTACAACCTACAATTTTTGCTTCCCAATATTTATATCACCTTATTTTCGGCATTTTCAAACGAAAATAGTAAATGAAAAAAGCATGAAACTATACATCAAAAATATGGTCAGCTTGCGATGCAAGTTGATGATAAAAGAAGAACTAAGGAAATTGGATTTACATTATACCGCAGTTGAACTGGGCATGGTAGAGATTATAGAGAACACAACACTGGAACAGTACGATACTCTGAAAAAAAATCTATCAGAAATGGGTTTGGAACTGATGGATGATAATAGAAGTATTCTCAATGAAAAAATTGTCAATGTCATTGTTGAAATGATTCACTACTCCGATGAACTGCCAGAAATAAAATATTCAAAATATATTAGCGATAAAATGGGTTACTGTTACACCTATTTAGCCAATACATTTATAAAAGTAAGAGGAATTACTATAAGACAATTTATAATTAATCATAAAATAGAAAAAGTAAAAGAAATGCTCCTCAATGATGAACTCAGCCTAACCGAGATTTCTTACCGATTAAAATACAGCAGCGTTTCTCATTTATCCAACCAGTTTAAAAAAA
>JANPHO010000380.1:0-9600 GCA_031424515.1 Saprospiraceae bacterium | reverse complement strand
ATAGTCGCTTACGCTCCGTTTAGCCACTGATTTTACAGATACTGACTGATTTTACACTGATTCGTATATTTTTAAAAAAAATCAGTGTAAAATCAGTCAGTATCTGTAAAATCAGTGGCTAAACGGAGCGTAAGCGACTATTTCGTTAAGCAATTACTATTTTTTAATAAAAAAACATACCTTAGCATTTGAAATAACAGCACCTTAACAAACCTTATGGCAGACCTAAAGAACCTCCTCAAAAATGTGATTGCAGATGGAAGACTTGATGAAGTCTTTGAGAAGTTGCGACCTTGTTTTCCCAACGGTTCTGGCAACCATAATGCGGTGATTATTCAGCAAAGTGCTTGGAAAGAAGCCAATAATAAGCTCAATGGTGGTCTTTTTACCCTTCAAGATTTTCAAACGGTTCAAAATCAAATTGGTAAAATTCTCCTTAATTTAATTGATCAAATACCCGATACTGATTTTGAAAAAACAATTTCTGAACTCGATTTGACTGAAATTGGCACGATAAGCCTCGTCAATTGCAACCGCAGCTCCTCTTTTAATTCCTTTAAATCTTTCTTTCGGCAACATCAAAAGCTGCCTTTTCAGTTTTATTTTGTTTTGGGTTGCCCTACGCAAGAGCCTGATAGCTTTGCTGAGCGCTTGATTTATGAGGTGATTGACGATGTTTTAGTTGGAGAGGACAGTGCCATTGATTTTATTCGTTTCAAGGAAACGGTGGAGGGCGTGGAGGTTGAAAGGGTGGACATTCCGACCCTTCCAATGGGCATGGATGCCGATAAAAGCCAATTGAAATTTAAAAAAGATTTTGGAAGACGCCTGCAACGCTTCAACATGACCGATGTTTCGGTAGAAGATTTTGTCAATGAAAAAGCAGCGCAACTGCCTTATAATTATTTCACTTTCCTCTACCAATTAGAAGCGGATTCGTGGGATATTGGCGTGACCCCTCAGTATATTGAGTGGTTGGTGGAAACTTTTAAGAAAAATAAGGCTCAACAACCTACTTTTCTCTTTTATATTGTCTTAAATATGGAAAATGCCCACGTTCAAAAACGGGAAGATGTGGTGCTTGAAATTCAAAATATTCTGAACAAATACGCCGATACGTGTACGCTTATAGATAATTTAATGCCGCTTCAAGCTTCTGATTTGAGTCGTTGGGTGCGTGAAAGAGGTGAGCGCAGTCAAGCAAAAATTGATGATTTAGTTAAAAAATTTACTAATAATTTATCGCTTGAAGGCAAATTGCAAGCCGATGGCTCAATGAATATGAGCGATGTGGAGCAATTGCAAGGTAAAATATTTGCTCATTTTATGAAAAGGGAGTTGAAGTGATTTGTGTTATCGCATCAACCGCAGCGCAAACGAACAATATAAGGGTGTAACTAAGTTTTGTAGGTAGCTATTTAAAATCACACATAAAATTTTGAAATTCTGATTTGTACCATAATTACGTGTATGGAACCACGAATTTTACGAATTTACGAATTTTACCAATCTACGTGTTGACAATTCAAGCCAATTTTACTAATAAATTGCCCTAAAGGGCAATTGTGTGATATTTGACTTGATTTTTGGTCAACACGTAGATTGGTAAAATTCGTAAATTCGTAAAATTCGTGGTTCCATACACGTAAATGTGGTCTTAATATGAGTTTTAGATAATTTGCTACAATTCTTGGTTACACCCACAATATCATATAAAAATCCATAACTCATGAGTTTTTCAATATATAAAAAAGAAGGACAATCAGATTTGCCCCATTTTCAATCCAACCCAAAACTGAATGACCCGTCATTGTACATCCCTTCGGATGCTTTGGTGGATGCTGTGAATGTGGCTTTGTCGCTTGGTCAACCGCTGCTTTTAACGGGTGAGCCGGGGACGGGTAAAACGCAATTGGCGTTTCACATTGCCCATTTTTTCAAATTGGGCAGTCCATTGGTTTTTAACGCTCAAACGACCTCCACGGCTTCGGATTTGTTTTATAAATACGATGCTTTGGGGCATTTTCAATACAATCAGAACAACAAAGACCCCCTCAGTATTGAGGAGATTGAAAGCCGTTTTATACGGTATAATGCCCTCGGCGAAGCGATTCGCACGAAGCAACGGGCGGTTGTTTTAATTGATGAAATTGATAAAACGCCGCGTGATTTGCCCAATGATGTGCTGTATGCCATTGAAAGATTGCGTTTTCGAGTGCCTGAAATAGATAAAAGCTATGAAAGTGAGCCCGATTTGCGTCCAATTATCATCTTGACGAGTAATTCTGAAAAGAACTTGCCCGATGCCTTCCTGCGTCGAGTCATTTATTATCATATTCCTTTTCCAAAAGCAGAGGATTTATTGAAAATTTTGAACTCCAAAACCGAAGGTATTTCTGCTGCGGATTTACAAAAGGCGATTGAGCATTTTGAGAATATCCGAGATATGAAACTCAAAAAAGCACCCGCCACGGCGGAGTTGATTCAATGGGTTCTTTTGCTTCAAAATACAAAATTCCCAATGTCGGAATTGGGTGGCAATTTTACGGGCAATAATAAGGAGCAATTGCAGAAAACCTACTCCGTTTTAGCCAAAAATAAAGAAGATTTAGATAATTTGAAAAGTAGTATTTAGGATACCCGTACCCGTGTCACCGCTCAATAGCGGTGGCACGGATTAGCAAAATTTCACGTCAATCCGTGCCACCGCTTTGGAGCGGTGACACGGGTTTATTAAATCAATATATGAATCAAAATCCACAAGCCTATTACCTTATTACTGCCTTGCTCAATGCGTGGGCGGCGGAGGGGTATGTCTTGGGCGTAGATTCACAATTATTGTTGCGGGAATTGCTTCAAAAACTCCCTTCGGATATTGAATTAAAGGATTTAAAGACCAAATTAGCCCCTGTTTTAGCGAATACGCGGGAGGAACAAGAGCTTTTTTATGAGCTTTTTGATAAAAAATTACTTGAAACTGAAGATTTTTATGCCGCCAATCCCGAAACTTTTATTCCTGAATCTATTGAATCAACCCCCTCAGTATGGAACTGGAAAAAGTTGCTTTTTTATGCTTTATTGACCATTTTATTAACTGTTTTGGGCGTTTTTATATACAATAAGTATTTTTTTAAAAAGCCAACTCTACCACCTCCAGAGCCTCCTTACCAAGATATATTTATTTCTTTTAAAGATAAAGGTGAGCATCCTTTACTTTTTAATCAGTTTGATTCATTGGGCTTGACGATAAAAAGTGTTGCTTCAATTGGAAATGAAAAGACGGGTGAAAATGTCCGTTTTAACGTAAAAAATAACAAAGACTTTTTTTATGAGCCTTTAAATAAGGGGATTGACACGGTTGTTTTGCAGTTCTGTTTTGAAAATCGGGTGGAATGTGATACGACGTATTATAGATTTATTGTTAATGATTTTGACCGACAAAAAGATGGTGTGGTGACGCAAATAGACACTTTAACCTATAAAACGTATGACCACACGCCCAATATTTCCTCCCTTATTCCCACTGAAAAGATGAAAATGGGGTGGAATGTGGCTTATTGGGATTGGTTAAAAATGTTTATTTCTTTATTTTTTATAGCGATTATTTTGCTTTTAACCAAATGGTTAAAAAAGAAAAATGAGCTGATTTTGAAGGATTTGAAAGGCAATACGAAGGCGCCTTATGCGTGGTCAATCCAAGTGGAAGGGGCGGATAAAATTGCTTTAAATGATGCTTTTTATACGGCTTCTAACCAATTGCGGCGGCGTTCAGATAGCGAATTTCAGCGTTTAAATATGAATAAAACGGTATTGGCGACGATTCGGCAGGGTGGGCGAATCAACTTTCAATACCGTTTTCAGACGCAATCCAATGAATATTTGCTGTTAATTGATAGGCAATCGGCAGCAAATCACCGTTCTCAGACCTTTAATCTGCTTTTTAAGGCATTTTCTGAAAATGAAGTTTTGATTGAGCGTTTTTATTACGATGGTGATATTCGTCTGTGTTGGAATGAAACGCATAAACGGGGGATTTCGCTCAAGGATTTACAGCATAAATATCCCGAACACCGCTTGATAATTGTGGGCTCGGCAATGTCCTTTTTGAGCCCCACAAATGGTAAATTAACCAAATGGTTAAACGTGTTTGACCATTGGCGCACGAGGGCAATAATGACGACCCGCCCGCCTGCGGAATGGGATATTAGAGAGGCTCAATTGGCGACGAAATTCCGACTTTTACCCGCCACTTTAAAAGGTTTGGGTGAGTTGGTGGAAACGATTGAAGCCATTGAACCGAAGGATTATCGCCTGTGGAAAAAGGTGAAAGATGAAACGGGTGAACCCCTGCGTTTGCCCGAAACACTCTCGGCGGATGAGTTGATGGGGATTTTAAAAGGGGAATTTACGGTTTATGCGAATGGAAAAGCGGATGACCGTTTGGTGCAATGGATTGCGGCTTGCGCGGTGTATCCGTCCTTGCATTGGGATTTGACGTTGGCATTGGGGCAGAGTGTGGGGTCAAGTGTCGGAGTAACTTCAAGTCACTCCGACACTGTGGTGACGCTCGATAACTTATTTAATATCAATCGGTTAGCGTGGTTTTCGGAGGGTAAAATTCCTGAATCTGCGCGTAAAATTTTATTGAAATGGTTGGCGGATAACTACCCCTCAGTATTGGAGCAGACTAGGAAGGAATTGCAGCGCATACTCGCCACGAGCCAACCGCCGACGGATTCCATTGCTTATGAGGACCACCGTTTGCAGATGGTGATTAATGATTTGTATCTGAAACCCAATCCGCTGCAACGCAGGGCTTTGGAGCAGGAATTGGAGAAATTATTGGCTTTGGATGCCGAGCAGGATTTCCTCGTGGCGGAGTATTTAAATCGCCCTTTGACGGTTTTGGATTTTAGAGTGCCTGATAATTTAAGGAAATTCGTGCGGGTTGAGAATGAAAAACAGGTTTCAAAATGGCGTTCGTGGCTCTGGCAAGTGCCTTTGGTGTTGCTTTTTACGCTGGGTTTGTTTTGTTTTAATCCTAAAACGAAGGATTGCACGGGGCAATCGGCTTTTTATAAAAATACCTATTATTGTGTGAATTTGCCACAAGATTCGTTGACATTTTTGGAGCAAATCACTTGTGACACTATTGAACGCGGGGAAGATGTGCGGCTTTTAGATATGTATAATGAATTGAAAATCAAGATGAAAGATAGTTCGGATTTGTTGATTAAAAAAGGCGTCCGAAAAGAGGAGGTTGAATATATTAATTTAATATACAATGAATATGGTAAGCAAATAGATAGTTTGAGCCGATATTTTAAGCAAAATGGCTATCCCGATAATGCTTCGATTGAGGATCATTTACTGCTTCAATCGTATAGCCTAATTCGGCGTTTTAATTTGGATAGCAGTTCTTTTTATAAAAATGTTGGGATTGCTTATTGGAATGCGGGGGTGAAACATTTTAATAAGGGCAATACGAATAGTGCGTGCATATTTTTTACCAGATTGGATAAATGGGCGTGGCGGGACAGTGTTTTGACGGTTGATGAAATTGCTCTAATCGGTAAAACGTGTTATCCAGAATTTCAACAAACGGCTGCATCAAAACCTGCACCTAAGCAATTTAAAGATGCTGATTTTGAAGTTTTTCAAGCGCAAAAACTGTATGGTTTTAGAAATAGTAAAACCAAAGTGGCGGTGATACCCCCTCAGTATCAGAACGCTTTGCCATACTCGGAAGGCTTGGCGGCGGTGCGCAAAGGCGGAAAATGGGGTTTTATTGATTATTTTGGCAATGAGGTGATACCCCCTCAGTATGATGCTGTTTTGCAGAGTTTTAAGGGTGGAAAAGCTAAGGAGCAATTGGGTAAGGAGCAGTTTTTCATAGATAAAAAAGGTAGGAAAATACCTGAACTTGTACTTCCTCAACAGCCGCCTGTCAATCCACGCCCAACACTACCGACTGCTGATGATAGCAACGGGCAGGCAGCGGCTACCACCCAAGCCACCATACCCGACCCTAAAAAAGACCCTTTTGAAGGGCAAATGGTGTATGTGGAAGGCGGTACTTTTGAAATGGGCTGCGATGAAAAGCGGGATGGTGATTGTCAAAATGATGAAAAACCCGTCCATAAAGTCACTTTAAGCAGTTATTCAATGGGTAAATATGAAGTAACGCAAAAGCAATGGCGGGAGGTGATGGGCAGTGACCCCGAAATGTTAGGTTTTAAAGGCTGCGATAATTGCCCCGTGGAAAGTGTTTCGTGGGATGATATTCAAGTATTTTTAAAAAAATTGAATGAATTGACGGGTAAAAAATACCGTTTACCGACCGAAGCTGAATGGGAATATGCTTCACGAGGGGGTAATAAATCTCGATATTATCAATACAGTGGCTCGAATGATTTGAAATCGGTGGCTTGGTACGAAGACAATTCTGATAATAAAACGCACCCAGTGGGTACTTTAAAAGCGAATGAATTGGGGATTTACGATATGAGTGGTAATGTTTGGGAATGGTGTAGTGATTGGTATGATGCAAATTATTATAAAAACAGTCCTGCTCAGAATCCAGTAGGGGCGCAGTCTGGTTCGTCTCGGGTTTATCGCGGTGGCTCGTGGCTCAATAGCGCTTATAACTGCCGTTCTGCGCTTCGTTACTGGTATGCTCCTCTTAATTGGAATAGCACTCTCGGTTTCCGTTTGGCTCGGGACTGACGTATCGCTTTGGCTTTATTTGTTGAATTAGGATATGTAGGATTTTAAGGATGGATTAGGATTGCTAATTGGGTGTTGACGTGGTAATCCTAATTCAATAAAAAAAGCCCGATAACCCTTCTTGAATTCAATTTTATAGTCTATTTTTATCCTTATTCATTTAAAAACATCACTATGGAGAAAGGCGATTTGACTTACCGCATTAATGGCTGTGCCATGACTGTACACAAAAAAATGGGACGGTGTTGTAGAGAGTATGTTTATTGTAGGGCATTAGCGATAGAATTGGGTAGGGCAGGCATTCACTTTGAAAGGGAAGTCTGGCTGCCAATTTATTATGATAATTATAAAATAGCCGCCCGACGAGTTGATTTTTTATGTGAAAATAATGTCACTATTGAAATAAAAGCCAAAACCTTATTAGCCAAAGAAGATTTTTCACAAGCATTGAACACATTAGAGCAGTTGAATATCAAAAACGGCTTGCTATTGAATTTCGGTTCATCGGCTTTAGAATACAAGCATCTTTTTAATAATGCCTACGAACCGAATAAAGAATCCATAGATATAACTCCTGAATTGGTAGGCGAGCCGAGTAATGAGCTATGGGAATTGAGAAATTATTTGCCTGAATGGGTGATTCATAAAATGCAATATGATAAAAAGAAGAAAGGGTGAATTTATTGAATTAGGATGTGTGGTATTTTAAGGATATTTTAGGATATGTTCTTTGAATTAGGATGTGTAGGATTTTAAGGATATTTTAGGATTGCTAACTGGATATTTTGAAATCCTAAATCATCCTTAAAATCCTGTATATCCTAATTCAATAAACATATCCTAATTCATCCTTAAAATCCCACACATCCTAATTCAAATAATTAATCCTACTTCAAAAATATATTTTATACATTTTAAAACAAACCAAATGAGAGTAGATTACGCGAAGGTGAAACATTTGATAATGGATGGTGAAATTGAAAAAGCACTTGATTTATTGGTTATTGAGACGAATGGAACGGAGTTTTCGATGGAGGTGGCGTTGCTCTCGGCACGGGAAGCGATGCTGAGAAAGGAAATCAATACGGGTGTTTTGGATAAAGACGATGCGAATAGAGAAAGAAACCAAATTATCGCCGCCATTTTAGACCTTTTAGATAGGTTGGAAGAGGATTTTTTGAAAAATAAAATGACTTACGAATGGTTTAAGTTGCATCCAATGGCTTGGGATGAGCCGTATCCAGACGATTATGAAACGATAAAAGGCGTTAAAACATTTAAAAGTGCTGAAACAAGCACCATTGGTTGGATGATACTGTTGAATTATCCGCCGATGGTTGCGGATTTTTCATTTAATTTTGAATGGCTTTTTACCTATAATAAAACGCCCATTATGACTATTGAAACGCACGAATCAGTATTGCCGCTGGCATCAATGAGTATGTATCAAGGCAACGCCTTTGCCATGGGAGAAGTGGGCGATTGGATGCCTGGAGAATATACTTTTGAGCTTTATTGTAGAGGTAAATTGATTATTTCAGAAGCGTTTACGGTTGTTTAAAAATGTATATAGAAAATAACACTTGGGATGGTTTTTAGAGGAATTAGGCTAAAAAGTGGAAAGGTGTGTTAGTTTCTAAGAATTATATTTTAGGTTTGTAACTGTTAGTAAGTAATCTTAAATAATCGTCAATTCTCAAGTTCGCCCCCATACCCCCGAAGGGGATTAAATCCCGATTATCGAGATAAAAGGCATATTTTAACCTTTTTGAGATGTAATCTCCCTTCGGGGGTATGGGGGCAAACTTGAGAATTTACATCGAATTCCTCATCACTTTCAACCATTCATCAAAATCAATTGACATGTTAAAAAACATACTTCTGGCGACTCTCTTCCTAATTTCCTTTTTAAAAACGGAAGCACAAACCAAAAAGGATTCCATTGAAAATGCCCTTAATTATTATTTTAAACCCGTAAAATGGCGCAATATTGGACCCTTTAGAGGTGGTCGTTCCGTAACGGCTACGGGCGTGGTGGGCGATATTCACACCTATTATATGGGTACTACGGGCGGTGGACTTTGGAAAACCGAAGATAGGGGCATTAATTGGTCAAATATTTCCGATGGTTTTTTTAAAACGGGCTCTGTGGGTGCCGTTTCGGTAGCGGAAAGTGACCCCAATGTGATTTATGTCGGCATGGGCGAACACGCTGTACGGGGTGTTATGACGCACGGTGGGGATGGCGTGTATAAATCTACTGATGCGGGTAAAACGTGGAAAAAAATGGGGCTTGACCTCACGCAACACATTGCTCGAATTGTCATTCATCCCAAAGACCCGAATACGGTTTTTGTGGCGGCACAAGGCGCATTGTATAGCAAATCGCCCGAAAGAGGCATTTTTAAATCATCTGATGGCGGCGCAACTTGGAAAAAAGTGTTGTTCGTGGATGAAAAAACGGGCTGCAATGAATTGTCAATGGATGCCAACAATCCCCGTATTCTCTACGCTTCGATGTGGGAACACGGCAGATTGCCGTGGAAAGTGATTAGTGGCGGTCCCGGAAGTGGCTTTTATAAATCCGTTGATAGCGGTGAAACGTGGGAAAAAATGACTGAGGGGTTGCCGAAGGAAATGGGTAAAATGGCGATTGCCGTGTGTCCGTCCAATTCTGAAAAAGTGTATGCTTTGATAGAAAGTGATTGGGAAAAAGAGGCGGGTGGTTTGTACGTTTCAAATAATGCGGGTAAATCATGGTCGCAAGTGACGGATGATCACCGTTTGATACAAAGGTCGTGGTATTATATCAAATTATTTATTGATCCTTTGAATGAAAACACGGTCTACGTGATGAGTGCACCTTCGTTGCGT
>JANPHO010000379.1:0-7050 GCA_031424515.1 Saprospiraceae bacterium | reverse complement strand
TAAAAATTAGGCTTAACTAACCACTCATTACAAGATTACACATACGCCTTTGCAATGGGCTACATCCCTAACTGTTGCAAGGAATATAAAGAGAAAACGACAAATAGGGGTATTTTTATGTTTTTCATTGGGCTCCGATGTCTTCAAAAACGTCGGAGTTTTTTTTATTTAACAATCTTTTAACTTTTGATCTCCTATATCAATATTGAATTTGGCTTGAAATTTGATTCTTTATTGTAAATATTGTATCACTATAAAAAAACAAACAGTACTATGAATCCTATCACAGAGATTTTACCTATGCTAATCACTGCCTTATTGTCTTTCATTCCATCTGTCATTAAATTTTTCAAATCACAAGGTTATTTACTCAATAACCATAGATTGGTATTTGTACCCAAGAAAGTGGAAAATCATCACAAAAAAATAAGCCGAAACTAATGTCACGGCTCATTTTTCATTTCTTATAAAAACAGATTAAGCTTCAGCTTTAACTTCTGCTTTTGGCGCTACTAATTTACTTGCTTTTGGACGGCATTTGCCAAATGAAGCTCTTATAATTTTACCACGCTTTGTTCTTTTATCACCTTTTCCCATTTTGGAATTTATTTTATTGTTTTAGAAAAAATTTTTAAACAGAAGCGCAAAATTAGTCTTTTCTTGATTAAAATGTCAACTTATTATGTGTAAAAAATAATAACCGTATTTTTTTTAAGCATATCATTTATTTTAAATAAGTTAAAGATTGTTTAAAGTGCCTGATTTTATACTTAAAAACTCTGCATAATTGTTTAATATAATATTATTTTTACGCTTACACAAGCTCTTTAAAAACTCTTTTTAGGTGAAATAACCCAATCATTTATAAATTGTGTATCCCGACATATATATCAATAATGCTAATTTTTGATTTCAATTTCAAATCACGCTTAATTACAACGAATCATAAAATTTATCTATAGTTTAACAAAGAGCGAGAGATAAGCAATAAAAACATTACACCATTATGAATGCATTAGCATTACACCCAATCAGTAAAACCAAAGAAGAATTCAACACAGTATCTAAAGATCCCATTTATGTAAAAAAACATATATTGAGTAATGGTCTACAGATACTGATGAGTGTAAACAAAAACGAACCGCGCATATTTTCTAATATTGCCGTTCGCGCTGGTTCGAAGCAAGATCCTTCCGATACAACAGGCTTGGCGCATTACCTTGAGCACATGATGTTCAAAGGTACAAGTCAAATCGGCTCTCTCGATTGGGAGCAAGAATCATCTCTGCTATCTCAAATTGCGGAAGTTTATGAAAAACATCGCTACGAAATAGACCCCTCAGTAAGAAGCGAATACTACGCTCAAATTGATAGTCTATCCAATGAAGCAGCCAAGTTTGTAGCCACTAATGAGTATGACAAACTGGTTTCCTCACTTGGTGCTAAAGCCACAAATGCTTACACATCCAGCGAGCAAACCGTTTATGTGAACGATATTCCGAGTAATGAACTTGAAAAATGGTTCAAATTGGAATCTGAACGTTTCAAAATGGTCATACTGCGCTTGTTTCATACTGAATTGGAGACCGTGTATGAGGAATTCAACATGGTTCAAGACAACGATAACAGAAAGGTTTATCAAGCCATGATGGAAAGCTTGTTTCCGACCCATCCTTACGGAACTCAAACGACTATTGGTAAAGGTGAACACATAAAAAGCCCCTCACATTATAATATTATTGACTTCTTCCAGAAATATTACGTGCCCAATAATATGGCAATCGTATTAGCGGGTGATTTTGAGCCCGAAGCAGTGATTGCCCTCGCTGAAAAATATTTCGGTAACTATAAGTTTAGGGAAGTTCCTTCTTTTACTTTTGAGCAACAAGCCCCGTTAAAAGCCAGTATCCGAAAAGAAATATGGGGACATCAAGCAGAATATATCCAAATTGCCTGGCGATTGGGAGATATAACGTCTGGAGATTCTGAAATTGCTTCCATGATTGCCTCCATGCTACATAACAATCAAGCTGGGTTAATTGACATTGACCTTGTAAAAAAGCAAAAAGTATTGGAAGCCGCGGTGGGCTCTATGAGCCTAATTGACTATTCCGCTTTTATCATGACGGGCAAGCCACGGCAAGAACAATCGTTAGAGAATGTTGAAAAACTCCTTTTAGGACAAATTGATAGAATTAAAAAAGGCGATTTTCCTGAATGGCTCATGCAAGCAGTTATCAAGGATTTTAAATACAATCAACTCAAAAATTACGAAAATAACCAATCGCGCGTGGGTTCCATGACCGATTCATTTGTTAAAAATATTGATTGGGATAAATACATCACCCGGATTGAACGCATGCAAACTATTTCAAAAGATGAAATAATTGCTTTCGCCAATGCCCATTTCAATGATAATTGTGTTATTATTTATAAAAAAACAGGAATTGATACTTCGGTTAAAAAAGTAGAAAAACCCGTAATAACACCCGTATCGCTGAACAGAACAGAAAATTCAGCCTTCGCGCAAGATTTTTTAAATGAAGAGTCACCACGATTAAAACCCAAATTCATTGATTTTAACAAAGCCATACAAACTGTATCGTTAGACAATGGTTTGGAGTTGGATTATATCAAAAATACCACAAATGAAACATTTTCACTCTATTACATCTTAGAAATAGGGCGTAATGCAGATAAAATGCTTCCTTTAGCCATTGGCTATCTGCCTTTTTTAGGGACGGATAAATATTCAGCGGAAGAGCTCGAACAAGAGTTTTATAAATTGGGGCTTTCATTTGATGTTTTCTGCAACGATGAGAGAAGCTATGTCGTTTTGAACGGCTTAGAAGAGTCTTTTACTGAGGGGGTGCGCTTATTTGAGCATATTCTCAATAATGTTCAAGGGAACGAAAAAGTGCTCAAAAATATGGTAGCTGACATTATCAGTAAGCGGGACAACGAGAAAAAAGACAAGCGCGTTATACTACGCAACGCCATGATGAGCTACGCCAAATTTGGTGCTCATTCCCCTTTTTCAGATATTTTATCAAAAGAAACCCTACTGAGCATACAAGCAGAAACCCTTGTTGAAAAAATCAAAAATTTATCGTCATTGCCACACCGTATTTTTTATTATGGCAATAAAAAGATAAACAGTGTCGCCAAAATTTTAGATAAAGAACATCAGATAGAAGCAAATAAAAAAGCTGATTATACCTTAAAAGAATATCCAGAACTCGAAACCGCAGAAAATAAAGTATTATTTGTTCATTTTCCGATGGTACAAACTGAGGTATTGATGCTTTCAAAAGGAACGAGTCATTATTCTTTGGACGAAAATATTATGTCTTCGCTCTATAATAATTATTTCGGTTCGGGTTTATCGTCTATTGTTTTTCAAGAAATTAGGGAAGCACGTGCGCTTGCTTACGCCGCCAACGCGTTTTACAGTAGCCCATCAAAAGCGAATCGTGCGCATTATTTGCAAGCATACTTAGGTACACAATCTGATAAGCTTCAAGAAGCCATAACTGCTTTGACCGATATTATCAACGATATGCCCCTTTCTGAAAATCAAATTGAACATGCCCGTGTTTCTGTGCTCAAAACGATAGAAAGTGAACGCATCACTAAGGCAAATATCTATTGGACATATAGGAACAGTTTGGATAGAGGTATTAATTTCGATATGCGAAAAAATGTTTATCAGACAATTTCTGAAACATCACCCGCTGAGCTTAAAGAATTTCAAGAAAAATACGTTAAAAACAGGCATTTTACATATTTAATATTGGGAGATAAATCAAAGATTGATTTTAACTATCTCAACTCTATTGGCACTGTACAAGAGCTGACTTTAGAATAAATATTTGGTCATTAAAAAAGCCCCATCCGAGAATCGGAACTGAGGGGGTATAAAAATAGAAAACCCGAAGGATTTAACACCTTCGGGTTTTTTATTTTATAAAACACATTTAAATATTCTACCAGAAACGAGTATATAGAGCCGTTAAAATACCTAAAACTATCAAGGCACCTACCGCAAACCCGTTCGACATTTTGAACATAGAAGAATCCACTTCCAAACCTTTAGGATTGTTTTTGCTTTCTGGATCTGCAATGCTTATCAATACCATACCGACTATACAGAATAAGAAAACGAAGCCCATACGGTCAAGGAAAGGCATATCGTATATACCAGTCTCTGCATTTAAAACAGAGAAACCGTAGCTACTTAAGCCTTTAAGGTCAGTCAATCCTGGTAAAAACTTTAAGAAAACAGACATTGCAAAACCACCAACAGTAGCAAACAAGGCTGCATTAGCCGTAGTACGTTTCCAGAAGAAACCTAAAATAAACATGGCAAAAATACCCGGAGATACATAACCCGTATATTCTTGAATAAATTCGAAACCACCTTTTTTATCAATTCCTAAGAATGGTGAAATAACAATGGCCAAAATCATAGATACTAAAATTGCAATTCGACCAGTGCTGACTAATTTAGTTTCATCAGCATTCGTATTGATGAATTTTTTATAAATATCTAAAGTAAATATCGTAGAGATAGAGTTTACTTTACCCGCCAATGAAGCCACAATTGCAGCTGTTAAAGCAGCAAATGCAAGCCCTTTCAAGCCTGGAGCCAATAAATTCATCAAAACAGGATAGGCATTATCTTGCGATAGAGTACCATCTTTTCCCAACATCTCGGCTTGTAATAAACCTTTTTGGTGTAAAACGAAAGCGGCAATACCTGGAAGAACAACTATCACTGGCATCAATAGTTTCAAGAAAGCCGCAAATAAAATACCACTGCGGGCAGTCTGCAAATCAGCACCCAAAGCGCGTTGTGTAATGTATTGATTGCAACCCCAATAATTAAGGTTAACAATCCACATACCACCCACTAATATCGTCAGCCCCGGAAGACTGATATAATTCGGATTTGATTGATCAAAAATCATGTGAAAATGGTCAGGCGTTTTGTCCATCATGATACCCAAGCCATTCATTACCCCCTCAGTACCAAACTCTTTTGACACCATATTGATAGCCAAATAAGTCGTTGCTAAACCACCAATAATGAGGAATACTACTTGAATAACATCCGTATATCCAATTACTTTCATACCACCCAACGTAATAAAAAGGGCAAATATGGCTAAAGCAAACATACAGACCGTGAAATTGATCCCTGAGATAGCATTTACTGCCAAAGCCCCCAAATAAAGGATAGACGTCAAATTGACCACAACATAAAGTAAAAGCCAAAAAATAGCCATTACCATACTCACTCTCCCATCATACCTTTTTTCAAGGAATTGTGGCATAGTGAAAATATGGTTTTTGAGATAGATGGGCATGAAAAAAATTGCCACTATCATCAAAGTAGCAGCAGCCATCCACTCATACGTAGCGATAGCCAGACCCATTTTAAAGCCATTACCACTCATCCCAATAAATTGTTCAGCTGAGATATTTGAGGCAATGAGAGAAGCACCAATAGCCCACCAAGTGAGGGATCCTTCTGCTAAAAAATAATCTGCGGAGCTTGTTTCAGCTTGTTTCTTTCGATTATAAATCCAATAACCGTAACCTGCCACTACAATAAAATAAAATAGAAAAACAATGTAGTCCAAAGACTGAAGACCTGTTTGCATAGTAAAATTGGTTGTATTTAAAAAATTAAGCGAATTTTCGTTTTAATATTTATAACGTAGAGGCTTACTTGGTGGGACGAATTTAAAATAAAAATAGCTTTTTAAGCTATTTATCTTAAATAAATTTTCATTTTTATTTAGAATACAAAATTTAAGATACCCTTTTTGAATTAAATTCTATTGATGTTCGCCATCATTAACATTTTTTTGACCATTTTATGATGAAAATCTGAAAAATGTGACTTATCTTTGTAAGATTAAATTTGTAATTCTAAAAATAGTAATTACACGTATTATGGTCATAAGGGAATATAAATATAATTTTACAATTTTATTTGACTTATAGACTTGTGTATTATAGAATAATACTATAATTTTGTTGAATAAGTTACCTTATTGTTTTTTTCGAATTTTTATTTTCAAAATAAATGTGACTTTTTTATTTTGATGCGTCAAAAAAGCATACTAAACAAAATGATTAATTTCTTGTTTGGTATGTATAAAAATTGATTTTAATGTTCCTGATTAAGTTCAGGATTATTATATGTAGATTGTTTTCATTTGGTTTTTTGGGGTTATACAGGGTGCGTACCGTCTCGGTATCGTCGCCCTGTTTTTTTTTAATCTCTATTTAAAAAGCAACGCTCTCAACATGGCGTTGCTTTTTTATTTACACCCCTCAGTACTCTGACAAATAAGTTTATTGAAATAATTATTTTATTTAAAATATTGAAAATCAATATTTTATGCAACTGAATTACTTCAATGAATATTTTTGTCAGAGTACTCAGTATTTCACACCACTTTCACAAAAAACTGCATCTATTCCTAAAAAGAATATAGAATGAAAAAACAAATTTCAATCAATAATTTATTAACGACACTGACCATCTTATTACTAATCTGCATGATTTCTTTAAGAATTCACCGTTTTCATTACAATGAAATAATTAAAGCCCATATTTATAAAGCTTGTACTTCAAATGAGAATGCAATAAATCAAGCTATTAAAGATATTGATAAAGGTGAAAAATATGTATTATTACGAGGTTTACCAGACACAAATAAAGATGAAGCAGAAGAGAGGATTAAGGAAGAAAAGGAATACTCTTTTAAATATATTAGTTTAGGTTGTGTAAGTGAACGAAAATACTCTTCAATTTATGACCAAATTATGCGCCGATATATCAATGAGAAGGCTCAAAAGAAGGTTTTTCGGACTTTTGATATTTTCACTTTAAAACCGACATTTCCCACGCCAATTTGAAAAACGAGGATTATTGATTAACCTTGTGAATGTATAGTAGTAAAAGCCTAGACCACTTAGGCATAGTGAGTGGTATGATAGATGAGTTAGATTTAGTCAAGATGCTCGATAGCCTCT
>JANPHO010000378.1:0-4874 GCA_031424515.1 Saprospiraceae bacterium | reverse complement strand
ATTTTATCAATCCAAAGCTCTTTTTAGTATATTTTTGCATACTCCATTTTAAATAGTAAAACTGCTCCCCTATTCTATTTTAAAATTTATCGTAATTACTTAGCTCGAGAGTCGCTTATGCTCCGTTTAGCCACTGATTTTACAGATATTGACTGATTTACACTGATTTTTAAAAAATTACGTATGAATCAGTGTAAAATCAGTCGATTTCAGTGTAATCAGTGGCTAAGCGGAGCATAAGCGACTGCGCAGCTAAGCAATTACACACAATTATACATTGTTTTCTTTGAAAATAGTACATAATTCCGTTTACTAAACTGCCAATCTAATAGAAATTCGTTTCTAAAATAAACTATTATAATAATGAAACAAGCTTATATAATTGATGCCATTCGCACGCCTATTGGCAGTTTTGGCGGGAGTTTATCCACTGTAAGAGCCGATGATTTGGCGGCGTTGGTCATTGCTGAATTAGTGAAACGCAATCCGAATATTCCCGTTGAAACGATTGCTGATGTCATTTTGGGATGTGTGAACCAAGCGGGTGATGATAACCGCAACGTGGCACGCATGTCGCTTTTACTGGCGGGCATCCCCCCCTCAGTACCAGGCGAAACGGTGAATCGTTTATGTGCTTCGGGTATGTCAGCGGTGGTGAATGCAGCTCGGGCGATTCAGTCAGGCGATGGCGATATTTTTATAGCGGGGGGCGTTGAAAATATGACTCGTGGTCCTTGGGTGATTTCAAAAACATCAAAACCATTCGGTACGGACGCTCAAATGTTTGATTCAAGTTTTGGTTGGCGTTTTATCAATCCTAAAATGGATAAAATGTACGGCACCGAGGCAATGGGTAAAACGGCTGAAAACCTCGTGGATATGTACGGTATCAGCCGAGAAGATCAAGACCTTTTTGCCTATAATTCGCAAATGAAGGCGGCAAAAGCACAAGCATCGGGACGATTGGCGGAGGAGATTACCCCCCTCAGTATTTCATTAAAAAAAGGTGAAGAAACGCTATTTTCAAAAGATGAATTTATAAAATCCAATTCCACAATTGAAAAATTGGCTACCTTAAAACCTGCATTTAAAAAAGAAGGCGGCAGCGTCACCGCAGGCAATGCTTCGGGATTGAATGATGGTGCAGCGGCAATGTTTTTAGCTTCAGAAGAAGGGGTAAAAAGCCATAGTTTGACTCCAAAAGCCCGTATAGTGGCTTCGGCAGTTGTGGGCGTTGAACCCCGCATTATGGGCATTGGACCCGTTCCAGCTACTCAATTAGCCCTTAAAAAAGCGGGTTTGACATTGAATGATATAGACCATATTGAATTAAATGAGGCTTTTGCGGCGCAATCGTTGGCGTGTATTCGTCAATTAGGCTTAGAAGATAACGACCCGCGCATTAATCCCAACGGTGGGGCGATTGCTTTGGGTCATCCGCTCGGAATGTCGGGTGCCCGCATCATTCAAGCGGCTGCTATTGAGTTACAAAAGCAAAATAAACGATATGCTTTAGCGACCATGTGTATCGGTGTCGGACAAGGCTATGCGGTGATAATTGAACGCGTTTAAAATTAGTGCTTGGATGTTGGTGCTTAGTGTACCAAGCACTAAGCACCAACATCCAAGCACCAAGCACAACTAAAAATGTACGAAAATCTATTTTACGATAAAAAAGTCAATGCGCTGTTTTCAAATGAGGCGACGGTGACTTATATGCTCCAATTTGAAGCGGCTTTGGCACAGGCACAAGCGCAATACGGACTCATACCCCAAGATGCTGCCGATGCCATTACTGAAATCTGTAAAATAGAGAACATTGATATGGCAAAATTGATTGAAGATGTGCGTTTAGGTGCAAATGTACCCATTCCCTTAGTCAAACAACTCACCACTCTAAACCCAAAACTCAAAATTCAAAACTTTTTAGAAGCCAATAAGTACGTGCATTTTGGGGCGACAAGCCAAGATGTTGTAGATACAGCTTTGATGTTGCAAGTACGCGATGCCGTTGAAATCATTGTAATAAATGTAAACATTGTAATCAATCAACTTGTTTTTTTAATAAAAGAACATCAAAATACGCTGATGATTGGTCGGTCATTTATGCAACAAGCGAAACCAATCACGTTTGGTTTTAAAGTGGCAACATGGTTGGATGGTGTTTTAAGGGCAAAAAAGCGTTTATTATATATTTTAGAAGAGAATTTTACGGTACAACTGGGCGGTGCCGTTGGGCATTTGAGCAGTATGCCTAAAAATGGCTTTGAAATCGCTCAAGCTTTAGGAGATATTTTAAAACTGAATACCCCTCCCCTATCATGGCACACACAACGGGATAGATTCGTTGAAATTGCGACCACTTTAGGCATTTTAACGGGCACTTTAAGTAAAATAGCCAAAGACGTGAGTCTTTTGATGCAAACCGAAATTGCGGAGGTTTTTGAGCCTTCGGGTGCAGGAAAAGGCGGCTCTTCGACCATGCCGCACAAGCGAAACCCTGTATCGTGCATGGCTATTTTGGCGAATGCCCAACGGGTTCCGCCACTCGTTTCCACCATGCTTTTGTCCATGACTCAAGACCACGAACGCGCAACGGGTGCTTGGCACGCCGAATGGGAAACGCTTTCTGATATTGTAAAATTGAGCGCGGGAACGGTGAAACAAGCCGTAGAAATGACCAATGGATTGGAAGTGAATACCGAGCAAATGCTCAAAAATATTGATTGTACTGAGGGGTTGATTTTTGCTGAAAATGTTTCGCTCGCTTTGTCATCAAAAATTGGAAAAGCGGCGGCGCATGAATTGGTTGAAAATGCTTGTAAAACGGCTGTTTTAAATAAAAAACACTTAAAATCTGTTTTAAGAGAAGATAATATAGTCACTGAACACCTCTCCGATAAAGAACTGAAAACCTGTTTTAAGCCAGAAAACTCCATTGGCTTGTGCAATGTTTTTATTGATAATGTTTTGAAAAATGTGTAAACCATGTAAACATTGATTACTCTAATTGATATTTTAAGGTTTAAAACACTCTATTACAATGTTTACATGGTTTACATATTTTAGTGATTCCCTCAAATCTCATTAAGGAATCAATTGCACAGTTCCATTTTTACTTTCATACTGTGAAATGTATAATTCAAGAGCCGTTTGTAAAACGTCTTTTATATTTTTTCTATCCCAATAAGCGATGGCTTTTATTTTTTCAAGGGCATCTTCTTGCACTATAAAAGTTGCCCGCGTTTCCCCTTCTTTCAAGCCTTTCTGAACTGAACTTTTTATTGTGGGTTCAGCCATTGGCACTTTAACTTCTACGGGTTCATTTTTTACAGCGGGTGCAATAGGCGGTGAAACGACAGAAATAGGCTCCACAACTGGCGTAATGGGCGTTTCAATAACAGGTTCAGCTTGCACAATTTCGTGTTTTACTGAGGGGGTAGTCTCCGTAGCTGGATTGGGATTAGATTCGGCTCTTCTGGGCGACATAGCGAGCAACATATCGGCATTAATAAGGTTTTTCTTTGCCATATTTTTACATGTTTTACAATGTTTACAAATATTACATAGCCAAAATAACTGGTTATTTGGCTATTTCAGCGCATAAACTGCGATAATCGTCTGCCCCAATGCTCTTGGGCGCGTATCGGAATATGTCAACGCCCTGAGTGGGTGCTTCCGCAAGGGCTATATTTTCACGAATAAAAGTCTTAAATGCAGCGTCACCCAGCGACTGGCGAATGGTGTCAAGAACGTTCCGATTGAGGATTTTACGACCATCGTATTTGGTAATAAAAACACGGTCAATACTCAAACCTATCCTGCCTATGGCTTCATTTAGAATGGCATAACCTTTTAGTGCCAAAAATTCCGCTTCGATGGGCACGTAAATTTCATCGGAAGCCACAAAAGCGTTGATGGATAGTAAGCCCAAAGACGGCGGACAATCAATCAAAATGAAATCATATTGCACTTTCAAGCCTTCAATCAAGCGATTTAGTATCTCTTCTCTTTTAAACTCCGCAGAAAGTTCGATTTCTGCCTTTATTAAATCGAGCGATGAGGAGATAATATCCCACCCCTTAGTAATGGTGAGCGGTGTAAGTGGAAATTCACCCCTCAAAGAGCCATAAATGGGGAAATTAGTCTCCATCATACCCAAACTTTGCGTCAAGTTAAACTGTGGGTCAAGGTCAATGAGTAAAACCCTTTTGCCCATTTGATGCAATCCTGCGCCAATATTGATGGTCGAGGTTGTCTTTCCTACCCCACCCTTAAAATTAGCAATTGAAATTACCTTAGCCAATGTTTACATGTTTTACAGCGTTTACAAAATGTGATTTACGCACAAATATAGTTGTTTTACATTGATTACAAAATTTAAATTGTAAATTATTGAAACAATGTAAACATTTTAAACAATGTAATAAATAATAAAATAAGCTTTTAAAATACAAAAGGAGGATTTAGAAAGGC
The DNA here is from genome assembly GCA_031424515.1 of Saprospiraceae bacterium. Lineage (GTDB taxonomy): Bacteria > Bacteroidota > Bacteroidia > Chitinophagales > Saprospiraceae > JAAFJT01. The sequence continues at coordinate 398 of JANPHO010000378.1, read as the reverse complement.
GCTAATTCTAAAGTATCACCCACTTTATTTTAATTCAGAGACAGTAAGACTTATCTTACTGACAAGTACGCAACTTTTAAATAAAATTGCTTAAATCTCAAAAAAGCTAATATCCGCAATTTTAAAAATTTCATTTTCCTCTTATTTATTACAATGTAACACTTGTAATTCATGTAAACATTTTAATTCATACAAAAAAAACCGAAATTATAGCCCCTTTTTTGTGATAGTTTTCGAGGCATATTATAGTGTCGGCGTGACTTTAAGTCACGGCGACACTGCATCAGTAAAAAGAAAACACCTAATATTTATTAAGAATTTATTGGTTTTTCCTATTTAAGTTTTATTATTTAATTTAACTAAAAATAGTTCATAAGTAATTAGTAATCAATTATTTA
>JANPHO010000377.1:0-1966 GCA_031424515.1 Saprospiraceae bacterium | reverse complement strand
CCGAATACTGAGGAGCGGGTGCATTTTTTAAAGTAATAATTTTATCTTTTACGATTTTTTTGAATGTGGCGGAGGCGATTTTGGATGCATCAACGTAAATGGTACTATGTTTTGCCAAGAATTTTATTGTTTTATTCTCCTTTATTTCAATAGGTTCAGTATATTTCATTACTGAAAGTCTTGGGTCACTGCCGTCAGTTGTGAAATAGATTTCAGCATTTTTATCAGCACAAGCCAATTCAATTTGTTGTTTATCTTTGAAAAGTTTTGTGCCTTTTGAAATATAGGGGTTAGAAACAATTTCATCATGCATTCTTTGATTAAAAGTATTTGTTTTATCGAAAATATTATCTTTAGTTAAAATTAGCACCGTGTTTTTTAATTCAAATTCAAATGGAGATGAAATTTGAAAATTTGCGAAAACAGGGCGACCCTCTTCAAGTTGCTCACCACAAGGATTCGTTGAATAAAAGCCCATACTCGACATCACATACCAAGCCGACATTTGCCCACAATCTTCATTACCTATCAAACCATCGGGGGCATTTTTATAGAAATTATCCATGATTTGGCGCAATAAACGCTGCGATTTCTCTGGTTTTCCGACATAATTGTACAAATACGCAATATGATGACTCGGCTCGTTACCATGCGCATACTGCCCAATCAAACCAGTAATATCCACTTGGTCACGCCCTGTTGTTTTTGATTCGCTGTTAAAAAATTCGTCCAATTTGGCTTCAAATTGCTCTTTTCCGCCAAGCATTTGGATTAGACCGTCTATATCATGTTGCACCGAAAACGCATATTGCCACGCATTGCCTTCTGTAAAATGATGGTTCACTTCGCGTGGTTCAAAGGGTTCAACAAAGGTCTCATTGATTTTTGCTTGAAAAAAGCCTGATTTAGGGTTAAAAATATTTTTCCAATTATCACTGCGTTTGATGAACTCTTTATAAATATCGTCTTTTTTCATGGCTTTTGCCATTATCGCAATGCAATAATCATCGTAAGCATATTCCAACGTTTTGCTCACCGACTCCCCCTCAGTATCGGCAGGGATGTAACCCTTTTCACGGTACGCTTTTAAACCCAATGTATCTCGATTGACGGTTTTTATCATCGCATTTAAGGCTTTTTCAGCATCAAAACCTTTGATTCCTTTCAAATAGGCATCGGCAATAACGGGAATGGAGTGATTACCAATCATACACCACGTTTCATTCCCCGAGAAATTCCAAACGGGCAGATGCCCTGCTTTTTCAAAATCATCTATAAAACCATTGATAAAATCGGGCACTTTTTCGGGACATAAAATCGTGTACAAGGGGTGCGTCGCCCTGTGCGTATCCCACAACGAAAAAATGGAATGGTAAGTGAAAGTCTTTGAATTGTACACTTTATTATCCAAACCTCGATAATCGCCGTTCACATCTTGCCATACTGAAGGGTGTATCAATGTATGGTACAAAGCCGTGTAAAATATAGTGCGTTGGTCTTCCGTACCGCCTTCAATTTGGATGCGATTGAGGTATTTTTCCCACTTCGCCTCGGCTTCTTTTCGGGTTTTATCAAAATCCCAATGGGGGATTTCCTTTTGCATATTTTCAAGAGCATTTTCTTCTGAGACTGGAGAAAGGGCAACTTTTACGAGTAATTCATGCGTTTTTGAAACATCAAAAGTGAGCGTAACTGCTTGTATATTATCCGTGTTTTTAAATTTGGATTTTTTATCCATTTTTAAAATAGCTGAATTGAATTGTGCCACAAAAGATAAATGCCTTGCCGAAGCCCAATTTTTTGAAACCATTGAGCCTTCAATTTTATCATTCCCTTTGGGAAAAATACGGCTTTCTATCAATTCATTTCTTTTATTTAAATTGATATTAAAATAGACTGTTTTGACGCTTTTATCAAATTTATAACGGTGAAAACCAACTCTTTCAGAGCTTGTCAATTCTACTTC
>JANPHO010000376.1:0-6376 GCA_031424515.1 Saprospiraceae bacterium | reverse complement strand
GTGAGAGTCCGCTGGACTCATTCTTTTATCTAATATTGAGTCCAGCGGACTCGCACATTTATAGATAACATAGAAAAACAATTATTTCGAGTCCAGCGGAGTCGCACAGTTAACATCAATTTTTAGAACCAATCAGCCCTGCCCGAAGGGGATTATACCTCAAAAAGGTGAAAATATCGCCTTTTCTTAATTTAATCCCCCTTTGGGGTATGGAGGCGAACTTGAAAATTGGACATTAGTTTAATTTTAACTGCTCTCCGAGTATGTAAATTTATTTATTTCTCATCCCTTAGACTTGTTGTCAGGTTGATAAATTTTTCATTAAAACATTAAAAATGGACTTAAAAATACATTTCAAACCCATTTTACTCTTCAATACTGAGGGGATAATAAAATATCAAGTCTATTGAGATAACTGGCTACTGATTAGTTTTCTACCCCACCACACTCACAATTGTTCCTCCCACTTCAGGCGAATCAAAAACAATTTTTATGTTTTCGCCCTGTAGCATCGTCCCCACGAGGAAAAGTCCCAAACCATTACCCAGCTCTTGGTTCGTACCACGTTTCGAAGTGGTGACCTCGCGCACAAGCTTTGTGTGTTGTTCGGGCGTAAGTCCTACACCAAAATCCTGGATACAAAAACCCTTACCTTCTTTAAAAATGCGAATTTCTTGATTTGGGAAACTGTATTTTACGGCATTGGATAGCAAATTATGGATGATGATTTGCAGTTTTTCGGGCGCAATCGGTAGCGTCACGTCTTCGGTCAATTCATTATTAATCGTCAAGGTTTTGCTTTGAATCGCTACGCTCAATTCTTGTATCACATTTTGAACAACAGAGTTGGCATTGGCACTGGCGTTTTTATCTTCTTTAATCAAAGACGCTTTCTTCAATTTTAACAAGTTAGTTAAAATACCATTGACGGAATTGATTTGATTTTCTAAACTTTGGGAAGCCTGCGCCACGAAAGGGTCGTCTTTATTGAGTTTTTTGAGCAATAATTTTACTCCCAAAAGGGGTTCTTTGATGTCGTGCGATAGAATAGCAATCGTATGTTCGCTGAGTTCGTTTTGCTGTGTGATGATGGTATTTTTCTTTTTTACGGTATAATAAAAATAGAGAAGAGCCGCAAAGCCCAATAAGAAGCCGATGAGAACGAACCTTTGTTTTTTCAGTTCTGCATCAGTTGCAATTTTTGTTTCTGCTTCTTTTTTATCAAAGTCGTACTGCATTTGCTGCTGCACTGTTTTTTTTGTGTTCTCGTTATTGATTAAACTGTCTTTATAAATAATGTAGAGTTTATGGTTAGCAAGGGCACTTTTAAAATCGCCTCTGGCAGAATCTATGGCAGCCAATGTCAGATGCGCTTCAATCACGCGTTGTAAACTACCGATTTCTTTTGCCAGCGCAAGTCCTTTGCGCTCGTAGGATAGGGCTTCAGGAATCTTCTGCTGTTCTAAATAAGTTGCCCCGATGTTGTTGTAAGAATCTGCGATTCCCCGCTTATCTCCGATTTCTTCAAAGATTTTTAAGCCAACAAGAAAGTTTTTTAGGGCATCGGAGTAATTGCTTTGCGCCTTATAAACATTTCCGATGTAAACATAAGAAGTAGCGATGCCAAACTTGTCTTTGATTTCTTCCAGTATTTTTAATGCAGCCAAAAGGTTATTCAGCGCATTGGGGTAATTGCCCTGCGCCTTATATACATTGCCAATATTGTTGTAAGCATTTGCAATTCCTTGCCTTTCTCCGATTTCTTTATGGATTTCTAAACCCGCAAAAGAGTATTTTAGGGCTTCGGGGTAATTGCCTTGAATTTGATAAATAAGTCCAATATTGTTGTAAGAAATAGCTATTCTCTGTTTATGCCCGATTTCTTCTCGAATTTTCAAGGCAATAAAATGTTTTTTTAGGGCTTCGGGGTAATTACCTTGTAAGTAATAAACACCGCCGATATTGTTGTAAGAATCAGCAATTCCAAATTTATCTCCGATTTCTTCTCTTATTTCTAAAGCAGCTAAATGGTTTTTCAAGGCTTCAAGATAATTGCCTTGATATTGATTAGTAGCACCTATATTATTGAAAGAATTAGCGATTCCCTTCTTGTATGAAGGGTTTATGTTTTCAGAAATGACCTTTGCCTGAAGGGCATATTCTAGACCTTTTTCGTAATTGCCGAATGCCCAGCCGTCGAACTTGGAGAGCTGGTTGAGGATGTTTACTCTGTTGGTATCCTCTTTTGTGGTTTCTAGAACCGAAAGGAGTGAGTCAACTGTTTTGTTTTGGCTATAAGAAACCCGAGTCTTAACGCTATCACGTGTTCCTTTGGGTGATTTTGGAAAAACTGTTGGATTGTCCTCTTTCTTTTCTGCACAAGCATAAAAAAAAAGGATTATGAGTAAGATTATTATAGACTTTAACTGTAACATCGAATTCTTTTTGCTAAAAAATAAGAAAATACTGAGGGGGGCAATCATGGATTTTCTTTATTTTTTCTTATCCCAATACCTTCACTATCGTGCCACCCACTTCAGGCGAATCAAAAACAACTTTAATATTTTCGCCTTGCAACATTGTACCGACGAGGAAAAGCCCCATGCCATTACCGCGTTCTTGGCTTGTACCTTGTTGCGAAGCGGTGACTTCGCGCATCAGTTTTGAGCGTTGTTCGGGCGAAAGTCCGACACCAAAATCTTGTATCGAAATGCCTTTGCCTTCTTTGAAAATACGAATGGTTTTGTTCGGAAAACTGTATTTTACAGCATTGGATAGCAAATTATGAACAATGATTTGTAGTTTTTCGGGGGCAATTGGCAGCAGCATATCTTCGGCTAAGTCGTTTTGAATCGTTAAAGATTTGCCTTGAATCGCTACGCTCAATTCTTTTACGACGGTTTGAACAACGGTTTGGGCATTGGCTTTAGTGTTTTTATCTTTTTTAACCAAAGACAATTTCTTCATTTTCAATAAATTGGTCAAAATGCCATTGACAGAATTGATTTGACCTTCCAAACTTTGTGAAGCTTGTGCCACAAAAGGGTCGTTTGTGTTGAGTTTTTTGAGCAGCAATTTTACACCCAAAAGTGGTTCTTTGATGTCGTGCGAAAGGATAGCGATGGTATGTTCATTGAGTTCGTTTTGTTGGGCGATGATGGTGTTTTTCTTTTTTAAAGTTGTATAAAAATAGCCTAATGTGCCCAAGCCGCCGAGCAGCACAGCCGCTAATAAACCCCAATAAAGATTCTGTTTTTGTTGTGCCGAGAGTTCCAAGTTTTTGATATTCAAGTCACGTTCTTTTCCTTTCTCGCGCTCTTGCGATAGGGAAAGTTCTTGGGTTTTTTCCTGTTTTTCCGCTTGTTCTTTGAGGTAAGCCAAATGTGCCAAATCTTTTTCTTTATTGCTTAAGGCTAAGGCTTGCTCTTTGAGCGTCAAGTTTTGCTGATTGAGCGTGAGGGCTTGTTCTCCTTGTATGGTCAATAGTTTTTGTTTTTCAAGTTGGTCTGTGGTCAGTTGTTGTTGATATTTGAGTTCTATTTCTTTTTTATCAAACTCGTATTGTATTTCCTTGCGGGTGATTTGTTCCATGACGCCATCACCCGCAATGCTGTCATCGAGTTCAATGTACTGTTTGAAAGTCTCATAGGCTTTTCTATAATCTTTATTTTTTTCGTGCACAATGCTCAACACCCGCAGGGCAGATATTGTTCTTTCTGATGTACCTGCTTTTGTACTTATCTCTAAAGCTTCTGTTGCGAGTGCCGCAGCTTTCGCATAACGCTCGCTTAGGCTAACGCCCATTTGTAGAACCAACGAGTCAGGTTCTTCTGCATAAAGGGATGCTATATTGATTAAAACCCCAACACTACTATTTTTATCTTCTGACTTTTTGTAGTCGGTAAGCGCCTCTTGATAGCAACGATGTGCATCTAATTTACGCCCCATATCGTCATAAATAATACCTAAGGTTTGGAGATTATTTTTTAATTGAGCCGTATTGCCCATTTTTCTATAGATTTCGCTGCTTTTTCCTATGTATTCCAACGCCTCTTCAAATTTATTTTGTGTACTATAAACATTTGATATTTTACTATACACAACAGCTTCAAAGTTTTTGTTGTCCGTTTTTTTTGCTACTGTTAGGGCTTTATTACAATAATCCAACATTTTATCATAATCTGATAAGTTTTGATACACTTCTATAAAAGCTATATAAATATTTCTTGTTACAACGTTGCTTTTTACACTTTCGTTAAGCACTAATGCTTTTTGTAAGTATTCAATAGATTTGGCATAATCGCCTAAGCTCATGTAATGAAATCCAATATAAGCATAGCACTCAGCCTGTTTATTCTTATTTCCAGTTTTTATGGCTATCGGCAGTGATTTGTTACAATAGTAAATTGCCTTGACGTAATTGCTTGCAGAACTATTAAGTTGCCTTAATTCCAAATAATTATTTAGCATACCATCAAAATCACCTATTTTTTCATTACGAGACACGGCTTTTTCTAAAAGTTCAATAGCAATATCAACGTTTTTAGAAGCCAGCACTATTTTTTTAATTAAAACTGCTTCCTGCGACTTATTACCAATTTCTACGGCTATCGTCAGGGCTTTATTATAATAATCTAATGCCTTAGCAATATCCATTAATTTCATATAAATATTGCCTAAATCCCTATAATCAAAAATCAGATAATATTGATTCCCTGTACTTTCATTGATGACCACTGCTTTTTTTATGTATTCAATGGATTGAGTATTGTTGCCCAAATTATTATAAGCAGTACCTATATTGCCTAATGAACGCGCCTCTGCTTTGTGGTCATTCAACTTTTGGGCTAAGGCAACTGCTTGTTCATAATAGGTAATTGCTTTTTGATTGTCCTTCGACTGCATATAAACCAAGCCTACGCCATTCAAAGATGCTATCTTAGTTCCCCAATCGCCTATTTGCTCACACAGCACCAAGGCGCGCTCAAAGTTTTTTAATGCGTTTACAGCATCTCCTTTTCGATTGTAAATCACACCTAATAGTTGATGTGACTCGGCAATTTTTTGGGTACGGCGCAATTGTTCATAAGTTTCGAGGGCTTTATTGGCTAAATCTAATGCTTCAGTAAGTTTATTATTGACTCTTAAATGATCTGCTTTCGCTCTTAAAGCATCCGCTTTTAACTCTGGGGCATTAAAATTGGCTATTATCGCCAATGCTTTATCGCTGTAAGCAATGCCTTCTGTCGCATTTACTTCTATCAAGGCATCGCTCAAAGCAACCAACAGCTTTGCCTTTTCCATATCGTCTTTCGGATACTTGTTCAGCACAGCCGTTAAGCTATCTACGTTGATTTGGGATTGTGAAAAGGCGGGGTTTAGAGTAAAAAAAACTAAAAAACTAAGTGTGAGCAGGAATAGTACGGAGCACTTTAAATGTAACATCGAATCAAGTTGGTTGAAAATATATAAAATTCTGATAAATACTGAGGGGATGTAAATATAACAAAATTCGATACTTATGGTTGAAAATATTCCAAACTCACAATTTCATATACCCCATCAGTGTCAATTTTGAAATCAATTCGGTGGTATTCATGCATTCAAATTTAGCCAAAAGATGGTTCTTTTGGTTGTTAATCGTATTGACCGCCGTTTGGGTCAAGGCAGCAATTTCTTTGGCACTCATGCCGCGTGCCAAATAGCGGACAATGTCTTTTTCTTTAGGTGTGAGCATAGGTGGGGGTGTATTGCTGTTTTTTTTTTTGTATTCGGTAGTCAAATACGCCAATTCGACCAATTGCCAGAGTTCTTCTAAACCTTTGCTTTTGTTGACGATGCCCACTACGCCGTATTCATACAAAAAATTATGCACCAATTCGCCTTGCAAACTGCTATACACGATTACTTTAGTTGTAAATGCTCGTCTTTGAATTTCCTCAAACAGCTCTAAGCCCAGTTCTTCGTCTGTGATAACATCGGATACCAAAACATCAATATTTTGCGCTTCTAACAAGGTAATAACATCTGCTTTTCGGGTAGCAGTACCCAACACTTGTACGCCTTCCTTTTTAGAAAAAAAGTCTCTTAATCCGTCTAAAATAATAGGGTGGTCATCAAACAATGCTATTGTCATAATACTAATTTTTTTTCTACAAAGGTAAGGTTCATAAAAATATATCACTATAGTTATTTTTAACTATAGTCGATAAGATAACCGTGGAATATTCACTTCTAAAGATTCATTTGCATTCGATTTATGGATGACAAATAGAAGAGTTAAATTTTTTATAAATTTTTTTACAAATATTATAAATCATAAATCGTTGATTATCAGTATTTTAAGGTGCATATAGTTAAAAATAACTATTGTACA
>JANPHO010000375.1:0-8201 GCA_031424515.1 Saprospiraceae bacterium | reverse complement strand
AACTTTTTAATTAAAAAATTATTCTTAACTCTTGCTAATTCAACTGGATCAGAACAAGAAACAAGTGATGCATCCTTTAGATAAATAGATGGTCCGAGTGACTTTGCAATTTTTTTTAACAATTCGTCATTCACAGTAGACACCAGGCCTTGACCAAATGCCGCTTTGTATTTGTCGAACGCTTCATCAAATTTGCTCATAGATTTGAGATTTTTAAAGTTAGTTAATTAATTTTCGAGTGTAAATCTAATTGATTTATTTCTTATAACAAAAGAATTTTAAAATTAAATATTATCTTATGCTATCATTGCTTTAACGTAAAAGTTTAAGTATTTATTTTGTTATTCTAAACTTTTATTTTGACTCCTTATTTTTCTAACTTTAGGTTTTACAGGCTTTGGTGCGATGAAATCATAAAATATTTTAATGGATACAAAGTAATTTCTAAAAGAATTATAATTATCCTTTTTTGGGGGCACTCGAGGATTTTGTGGAGTTAAATCCTTGTACAATAAATTAAGCGCAGTAGAATGAGAAAGGTTTATTCCAAAATTAGAGAATATATTATAGTTGAGCCCCAAAACAAGTGAAATATCTGTTCTATTCAGATTGTCAGGATTAAGTTTTAAGGTAGAAACGGTATCCACAATCGTATTTCTTCTGATATCAATTGTTGATTTTAATAATCTACCATAAGATGCACCGCCATAAATACTCCATTTATATATGCCATTTTCATCTTTTTTTAAATGATAAACAAAAAGCAAGGGTACTTCAGCATAAGCAAGCTTGATATCTGCTTTTTTAACTCCAGAAGCTAAGTTTTTCTTGGGCTCTGTGCCTTTTTGATTGTAAAGCAGTTCGGTCATTATTTCAAAGTTTTTTTTGACGATAATGCCCCCTTTTAAGCCAAATCCATATCCAGATCTATCATATCCACTTTGATAATCGCCATCAATCTGAGCAAGGTTGATACCTGCTTTTATGCCTACTTTAAATGGGCTTTGGCTTTTTAAAACGTTGAAAAGTAAAATAAAAATTAAGATTATAGAGAATTTTATCTTTTTCATGGCTGTCATTTTTGGCTTAATACTGAGGGGTATTAAGTCTGTTTTAAAAACTTATTTTACTTTATCCCTTCGCTCTTTTAATTCTTTCCAAGTAGTTAGCACAAATCCTTCCTTTTTAATAAAATCGCGTAATTTGGGGTCAATCATCGCCATATAATCACCCTTTCTGATTGAGCCGTCTTTGGATATTTTATCATAAATATTGCTCAAAACGGTGCAATGCATAATAATCATTGTCACTCCGGGTTTTACAGATTTTAGAATATTTATATATGTGTTGGTTCTGAGCGCTTGAAGAGCTTTATCATTCTTCTTTATGTTCTCAGGAATCTTTTCACTGTAGCTATCGGGATGCAAATCATCTAAGACGGGGAGCCCTGCCTTCCAAAGCATTTGACCAATTTGCTTGAACTGTTGTTTTTCAGTTTCAGAAGATTTACGTAAATCACTGATTAAGGTATTATGCCCGCCCGGAAACATGACCGGTATGCCCAATTCCATTCCCACTTTTAAATACCGCTCCAAAAAAGCTGGGCTGGCGAATAAGGTACCCATGTGTGAATCAAGATGTGAAGGCTCAAGTCCAAATTGCCTAAAACGCGATACTTGAGCTCTAATTTCAGTTTCAACCTCATCAGGCGTGGCATTTTTAACAACCTCTGCAACCGAATGATGGAATGACCCCTCAGTATCAACCAATCCTTTGACCTTTTCATAGCCCGAAAGCGGGTGCCATCTGTAGTTTTCCCACTCTGAGGTAAGGGTCAAGTGAATGCCCGCATCCACATTTGGGTGTGTTTTTAAATAATGCATAAATCCGGGTACCCAACCGCAAGGCATCATGATACTCGCAGAATTGGCAACTCCCTTCTCGATGGATTGAATAGCCCCTTCGTTGGAATCGTAGGACATGCCTACATCATCTACGTGTAAAATAATGACCTTGGCTTCCTTGGGATAGCCTAATTTTTCGGCAAAAGTTATTTCTGATTGGCTTTTTAATGTGTAGTTGCATATTAATAAGCAAGATAAGGCTATGAATGTTCGCATTTGTTCGATTTTGATTCCAACAAATTTAAACAAATATCTTCAAGTAGATGCTATCTCCATTAAAAATACCGTGATTTAACCCACAAACTGGTCGCTGATTCCACTATTACTCGCTTCATCCATTTGCTCCGGAAAAATGATAACAAAAGAGATATCTTGAAAACTATCCGATAAAACTTTTGGCAATAATTCCATTCCTTTGGTAAACGAAACTGTATGCTCACGGGCACTGATAATTAAGAGCAAATCATTATCAGAAAAAGATTGATTGAGTTTATCAAAATTGTCCCAATTATCTAAAGTTTTATATTCTGCCTTTTGTAGCGACGCGTGGTTAACTATATTTTTTCTGTAACCCTTGGCTTCATTTCCGACTATATGAAAAACCAAGCGGGCACCCAATTGGCTGATTAAACGACTTATTTTTTCAAGACAATGATTAAAACCAACTTCAAGCTCGGCATTCAGCGGGATAATGACGTGAATCTGCCAAAAAGTATTGATGGGTTGCAGTATTTTAGAAACCATCACCGTTTGGTTACTGGTTTTTAAAACTTGCGACATGATCGTTCCAAAGAAAAAATCAACTGCATTGGGCTTGCCATTCCAACCAATAATAACGTCACTGATGGCTAAATCCTTAGCAGCGCGCACGATTCCACCCGCTACATTCAAATCTACTCTTGAAACAATCTCAACTTTTACTTCGGCTGCAGTAGCGTGAGCAATGGCGTTAGAGAATAATTTGTCATTCAAAAGAATTTTATTCTTCGCTTTATCGTCATCATTTACCACTGAAAGCGGGTATATGGGTTCATCTGATTGAGGATTTTTAATTAAAATGGCTAAATCTATCAATTGCTCGAAGTTAGCGGGATTTGCGACGGGAACCAATATGCGCTCGACCCCCTCAGTATCAGCCGATATTTTAGCCAATTCTTTAATCACAATTTTCTTTGAAGCGTTTTCAGCGATAAAAGTGGAGAGCAAGCAAGTTACTAAAATGATGAAAATGGTACCATTTAAAATAGTGGAATCAAATAATTTTAATTCATACCCTGTTAAAACCACTGCTAAAGCGACTGCCGCCTTCGATACGCTCAAACTAAATATCAAATTGCGTTCAACCACTGAATATTTAAACAACTTTTGAGTGATAAATGCCGCAATCCATTTACCCGAAATAGCGATTGTGAGCATCACCAATATCACTTTCCAAGTTGCTAAATCTGAGAATAAAACGCCCATATCCAGTCTCATTCCCACACTGATGAGGAATATAGGAATAAAAATGGCATTTCCCGTAAAATTTATCCGATTCATCAAAACGGACGAGTGGGGTATAAGCCTATTCAAAGTCAAACCCGCTAAAAAGCTGCCGATTACGGATTCAATCCCCGCTAACTCAGCTGTAACTGCTGAAATAAATACGATAAAAAGGGCAAAAACAAACTGAGATGTCCCCTCGCTTTCCACATTTTTAAAAAACCAGCGACTCAATCGCGCAAAAACAAACATCACCACGATTAAAAATAAGGTGAATGATACTGCCATTTTAATTAAAACGGACGCGGCATCTGCACCTTTCGCCATAGCCGTGATGAACGATAAAAATAAAAGCGCCGCCGTGTCGGTCACTATTGTACCACCAACAGTCACGGTTACAGCCTCGTTCTTAGTAATCCCCAATTTTGAAACAATTGGATACGAAATAAGGGTGTGCGTTGTGTACATGGATGCAAGCAAAAGTGCAGGTAAAATATCGAAATTGAGAATATAAAAGGAGGATAACGTGCCTAAAACAAAGGGAATGGAGAAAACAATACCACCATAAATGATGCTTTTATTCCTATTTTTTTGAAAATCCCTGAAATCAATCTCAAGCCCCGCTAAAAACATGATGTAGAGGAGCCCGATTGTTCCCATTAGCCTAATGGATTCCAACTGAACTAAGCCACCCGCCTTTGGACCAATTGCGAAACCCGCCAATATTAAGCCCACAATGCCGGGTACTTTAATCTTTTTCATTAAAATAGGCATTATGAGGATAATAGAAAGAATCACAGCAAATATCAAAACGGGATCTTTCCAAGGCATTGTCAAATCAAAAAGTAGCATCATAGAGTTGTTTTTAGCGGAGATTAAGGGCAAAGCAAATGTACAATTTTTTCATGTTTATTATCAAACGATTTAATCTTAAAGTACCCCTCAGTATGAAGCACCTTTTCCATTAAATGGCAGCGAAAAAAGTGCAAATGTTCTAATTTTCAAAATTTTCTGAAAACTAAAAACTTTGAAATTTGTTTAGACATTATCTAAACTGTACTTTTGCGACGGATTTTAATCTAAAACAACCTATATTTTGTTAAATCATTGCTAATCAATGTATTATGGCTATTGTTAAATTTACTTTTGAAGATAAAAGAATCGCGCCTAAAACTGTTACAGCTGAGGAAGGCTACTCTATTTTAGAAATTACGGAGGATAATGATGTACATCTGAATCACAATTGCGGTGGGGTGTGTGCGTGTAGTACCTGCCATGTATACGTTTTGAATGGAGAGGATTCTTTAGAGGAAATCTCCGATAAAGAGGAAGATTTTATTGATAGAGCGACCAACCCGAGGCTTGAATCTCGTTTGGCTTGCCAATGTGTCATTTTAGACAATGACGCAGTTATTGAAATTGAAATACCCGATCAAAGTGGAATTATTGGGCATGAGCATTAAAAAAAGCATCGAGTTTTCACTAAATACCTGTTTTCAATACTTAGTTTATAATATCGTTAAAAATTAAAATTCTGATGGAAGTTAAACCTTATGAAGCGTCGGGGAGTAAGAAGCAACAAGTGTCAACGATGTTTGACAATATTGCTGGAAATTATGATTTCTTAAATCATTTTTTATCGTTGGGAATTGATAAAATCTGGCGGAGAAAAATGATTTCAGAATTAGCTAATGTCCCCCATAGTTTCATTTTGGATGTGGCTACAGGCACCGGTGATGTGGCCATTAACACCATTAAGCAGTTGGAAGACAACGATATACGTATTGTAGGTTTGGATATATCACCCCAAATGCTGAATGTGGGCATAAAAAAAATCCACAATATTGGGATGTCAGATAGGATAGATATGCTCGTGGGGGATTCTGAGAATTTACCTTTTGATGACAATAAATTTGATGCAATTACCGTTGCATATGGTGTGAGGAACTTTGAAAACTTGGAACGGGGTTTGTCAGAGATGCAGAGAGTATTGAAGCCCAATGGAAAACTCGTTGTCTTAGAATTTTCGAAACCTCGGACGTTTCCATTTAAGCAATTATTCAATTTTTATTTTAAAAATATCCTCCCACTAATCGGTAAAATAACATCTAAAGACAACCGTGCATATACTTATCTTTATGAATCTGTCCAAGTATTCCCCGATGGTCAAGATTTTTTAAAAGTAATGGAAAAATGCGGTTTTAAAAGTACACAATGCAAGTCACTAACTCTCGGAATTTGCTCAATCTACACGGGTTTCAAAATATGAAAAAGCACATTTTAATGTCTTTTTCAGTCGTTTTTATGCTTTTTTCTCCTTTTTTACTGAGGGGTCAGTCCGTCGGAAAGGGGAACTATAATTACTTGGATTTTAATAAAAAGAATTACTATTTCGGTATTACATTGGCTTATAATAAGTCTAATTTTAAGGTTTATAGAGGCAAAAACTTTTTGTTAAATGACAGTATTGCCGGTTTAGAAAGCATCAAAGGACCGGGCTTTAACCTCCAAATTGTGAGTAACCTTAAATTAGGTGAGAATTTTGACGTTCGTTTTTTACCGGGTTTTTCTTTTGGTGAGCGCCACGTTGAGTACGATCCTACCCGTAAAAATGCTAAAAATACGGATAAATCCATCGAATCAGTGTTCGTAGAATTACCTTTTCACGTCCGATACAAATCTGCTCCTTATTATGATAAACGTCTTTTTGTGATGGGTGGCATGAAATACAGCTATGATATTCAAGCAAAAAGCCGAGCTCGCACCATTGCCAACAATTTAAGAATATCCCCAACGGATTTTCAAGTTGAAATGGGAGCGGGTATTCAGATGTTTTTCCCTTATTTTATCTTCTCTCCCGAAATCAAGTTTTCACACGGCATCGGCAATATTTTAATATATCAAAATGGTGTTAAAGAATCGAACGTCATTGAAAAATTAATGTCGCGTACTTTTACCATTTCACTGCATTTTGAAGGATAACTTAACGATTGTTGGTTATTAGTTATTGGTTGTTTTGAAATCACCAATAACTAATAACCAATAATAAATAACCAAATCAGTGTTTTTCATTCGGATATTCCTTATTAAATTCATATTTCATAATATCGTGAGATGTGATGATGCCGACTAATTCACCATCTTTTGTAATAGGCACACAGTGAAATAGGTGCTCCAATAGAACTTCGGCTGCCGAGCCTACCTTATCATCTGGCTCTAAAGTGGCTATTTTACGGGTCATGACATCAGAGACATTGATTTTATCATAGTCTTCAAATTTTTTATCTAACCAAAGCAAATCACCAGTGGTAATGATACCGACCAATTTTTTACCATCCACCACGGGTACATGATGAATTCTTTTTTGAGTCACAATTTCTTTTACTTTTGAAAGTTTGTCATTAATGTTGACGGTAATGACTTGAGTAGTCATAATGCTGGATACGGTTTCGTTCATCATAGGGCAATAAATTTTTGAAATGTTTTAAAAATGCTGTGTACTCAATCAATTTAAAAGCAAATTCATAGTAAAGTGTACCAATCTTATAATTTTTAGTGACAGTTACTTGTCCTCTTTGACCCCGAGTACTCAGGGGGGACAGGCACTCAGTATTTCTCCAAAATTAACCAAATTGTTTGGCTTTTGAAATAAAATAATGCTTATTTCTTAATTTTTTAAAAACTAAAACTTTCGTTTAGTGATAGAGGACTTCATTGGTCCACATTTGGCTTCGCTCAATAACCCATAAAAAGTTTCAGTTTTAAAAACATAAAAACTACCTTTGTGTCCCATAATGAAAAGAGCGAAGAAAAGGGAAAATGGCTCTCATTTTACCTTATTTTTCTAAATATCCAATTTTTTATGGCAAAGTACATATTCGTTACTGGTGGCGTAACATCATCTTTAGGCAAAGGCATTATTGCTGCTTCTCTTGCCAAATTACTTCAAGCGCGTGGCTTATCTGTCACCATTCAAAAATTTGACCCTTATATCAACGTTGACCCCGGCACGCTTAATCCGTATGAGCATGGTGAGTGCTATGTGACGGATGATGGTGCTGAAACTGACCTTGATTTAGGACATTATGAGCGTTTTTTGAATACGCCGACTTCTCAAGCTAATAATGTGACAACTGGTAGAATCTACCAATCCGTTATCAATAAGGAAAGGGCAGGGGATTATTTAGGTAAAACGGTTCAAGTTGTTCCGCATATCACGGATGAAATCAAGCACCGTGCTCAGTTATTGGGGGCAGGCAATCAGTTTGATATTGTCATAACTGAATTGGGGGGCACTGTGGGGGATATTGAATCCTTACCTTATTTGGAGGCTTTGCGTCAATTGCGTTGGGAATTGGGCGGTGATAATTGTTTAGTGATTCACTTAACGTTGATTCCGTATTTAAAAGCGGCAAAAGAGTTAAAAACCAAGCCCACTCAGCATTCTGTAAAAGAACTTTTGAGTGCGGGTATTCAGCCTGATGTGTTGGTTTGTAGGACTGAACACCCAATAAGCATGGATATTCGTCGGAAATTGGCTCTTTTTTGCAATGTTGAGGTATCTTCAGTGATAGAAGCAATGGATGCCGAAACGATTTATGATGTGCCTTTATTGATGCTCAAAGAGCGTTTGGATGCGGTGGTTATTTCAAAACTGCGTTTACCTGACCGTCGTGAGCCCGATTTGAAGAAATGGAAAGAGTTTCTCGGCAGACTTAAAAACCCAAGTAGAGAAATAAAAATTGGTTTGGTCGGTAAATATAACGAATTACAAGATGCGTATAAGTCTATTTATGAAGCATTTATACATGCAGG